>JADGEH010000216.1 GCA_016744475.1 Thiotrichales bacterium
CATCAGTTATATGCGAGGGATAACGCTGCTTAGAGCGGCATTACCTATAATGATGTACAACTCATATAAAATGGTTATATCTAGGCTTTCTTTTGTATGTACCCTGATTTTTTTGATGTTCAAATTCTACTGTTTCTTGTGAAACTATGGTAAATATCAAGTTCCGAGAGATTATAAACACGTTTTTTAAATAAATGGAGATGTGTTTTTTGCCAATGTTTCATGGCCTGAATGGGTGGATGATGCCCTAATGCTTTTTGGGGAATACAGCCAAAGTACATGAGTTGTAAGACTACCAGTCCTTGAAGGACTGGTAGTCTTGAGTTTGGCAGAGTTTAAGCCCCACAAATGATGTATTTTAGCTATATGATGGTTATAAATGCGCTCATAGTGTTTGAGTGTCTGCTCAAGTTCCTGTGAGCTGTCAAAGTGACGTGTCGCTAAGACCTCACTGATACGTCCGTTAAAGCGTTCAATCATCCCATTGGTTTGGGGCGTATAGGGTTTAATCAGGCGATGTTCAATCGCATTGTCCACACAACACTGATCAAAACAATGTTGATTAGAGGGTTTTTGCTCGCCACCTCGTTGGAAACTATTCGTAAATTCTTTGCCATTATCGGTCAATAGTTTGGTGATTTTAAAGGGCGCTTTTGCAATCAGTCGCTTAAGAAAAGCGGCGGCATTAAGGGCTGTTTTGTGCGCAATAATTTCCAGATAAACCCACCGAGTGGCGCGGTCAATGCCCGCAATTAAATAGCGCCGATGAGTTTCGCCTGGCATTTTGGGCAGGTATTTGATATCGACATGTACAAAGCCCGGTTCATAGGTTTTAAAGATTTTCTTTCCAGGTTTTTCTTCCGTCTCTTGTGGCGCTTGCTCGCGACGCAGTGCAGCCAAGTTGGACACACCATGACGGCGTAAACAGCGGTCCAATCCTGAACGTGAGACCTGAGGATTGAGGAATTCACGCACAACAACCAGCAGATCGTCGAGCGGCAGTAAAAGGGTTCGGCGCAGCTCAACGGCGACTATTTCCTGGGCAGGGGTTAATGTGGTCTGTAACTGATGAGGACGATGACTCCGGTCTTCCTGGGTGGTTCGATTTTTCCATTTGCGAATCGTCGCCCGGTTTAAGCCATACTGCTGAGCTAATGCCCTTTCTGATAATGTGGAGGCTTGAATTTCGCGTCGAATCGCAGGTGTTGCGCGTGCTTTTTTGTGAAGAGGGATTTTCATATCGCCCCCCTTTGGAATCGTTCAAAAACAGTTGGTAAAAGTTCTCTGGCTAAGAATAAAGGATAGCTCCTTTTCGGTATATTATCACCAGGGACTCGATATTGCGTCGATACCAAAACATAATCCATAGCATACCCGATGTCATCATGCCACCGTAGGGTTTGCGCCGCGCGTTTTTTGCGGCGCGAACGCGGATAAGGAATGGTGTGGGCATTAAGCGTGGGGATTGACGTTGTGTTGGAATATCGAGCTTTACCGTGAATCTCGCCAAACGCAAAAACAATCCATTGTTGATAGAACACATCGATCTGCTGCGCGAAGCCTTTCGTAAAGTGAAAAAGGCACATCTTTTCCATATTGATGCGATTGTTATATTGCCCGAACATTTGCATTGCGTGTTGACCTTACCAGAAGGTGATGATGATGACTCAACGCGATGGCGACAAATTAAATCCGCATTTTCCGAGAAAATTCCACAGGGCGAGTACCGCAGCGACAGTCGCCGCCATAAAAATGAACGCGGCATTTGGCAACGGCGGTTTTGGGAGCATTTCATTCGCAACGACACGGATTATGCCGCACATGTCGATTATGTGCATTACAACCCGCTTAAACACGGTTATGTAGACAATATTGCCGATTGGCCGTATTCATCATTTCATCAATACGTGACTTGCGGTTTGTATCCGCAACATTGGCGAGATGACCACCGCATTCGAGATTTAGATTTGGGATGAATTGTAAAATTATTGTTTGTAGGTTGTAGGATGGGTAGAGGCGCGACGTGAATTTTGATATTTGTATGAACCACAACGCGCCGAAACCCATCATTTCGGGGCGTTGAATGATGGGTTTCGGCGCGATAAAGTTCATATCAAAGTCAAGCACCGTGGCGCGCCTCTACCCATCCTACGCGGGCTTCATTTACAAAGTTTCTCCAAACTCGCCAATAAATTCAGGTGGTGTTTGTCCCCAATAAGCAGGGTAAAGATTGTCTTGCAGGTAGCGGTGATAGGTGGAAAACGCCCAGTCGCGGGGATGTTCAACCCAGCCGTGTTTGACGGGATTGTAATGAATGTAATCAACATGGTTGGCATAATCACGGTCGTCGCGGATGGTATGTTCCCAGAAACGACGTTGCCAAATGGTAGATTCTCGACGTTTTTGTTTTGAATGCGTCATCCATTCAGATTTGTGATAAATCGCCCCTGCCTGTTTAGAAAATTCAGTTTTAATCACCCGCCAGCAGGTTTCATAATCCGCATCGCCTTCAGGCAACGTCCACATACAATGCAGATGATCGGGTAACAATACCCACGCATCAATCACAAACGGGCGCGTGCGCCGCGTCAATTCGATAGCCTCGCGCAACCATTGACGACAAGCCAAATCAGTCAGGATTTGACGGCGGCGATAGGTGACCAAGGTAAAAAAATACGTGCCACCAGCGATTTTATTGCGTCGATACCAAGACATAAGTCATAGCACACCTGATGTCGTTATACGAATGTAGGGTTTGCGCCGCGCGTTTTTTGTGGCGCGAACGCGAACGGAGCATGATGTGGAAATCAAACGCAAGGATTGGCGTTGTATTGGAAGTAGGGTTTGCGCCGTGCGTTTTTTACGGCGCGAACACGGATGGAACATGTTGTGGGAATCAAACGCAAGGATTGGCGTTGTGTTGGAATGTAGGGTTTGCGCAGTGTGTTTTTTACGGCGCGAACGCGGATGGAGCATGATGTGGACATCGAGCGCGTGCGCACCAAAAAGACGGTGCGCACCCTACCTGGCTACACGGCTTGTCGCACTATGAGTTCCAGAGAATTTTTACCCTATCATTTCAAAATCTTTTATTCTTTTTACATATTTTTTAATAAAACTTGATTTATTTTGAAATTTTATTAAGGAAGGAGTAATTGAGTCCTCTTTTATTTTTGATGCTAGGGTGTTTAGCTTATCGAGATTTTCATCAACATTAGAATAAAACCCCATCAAAATATCAAAGTATGATTGAGTTTCATTCTTGTACTTTTCAGAAATAATCTCAGCTTGTGATTTTAATTCATAGTTATTATTATAGCTCTCTTTAAGTGATATACTCTGAGATGCATCTAATGCTTCATCGGCAACTTTATTTAGATCCATGCTTAATATTCTTGATAGGTTTTGTATTTTTTCCTCTAAAAAACTCCAGTTTTCAAATTTTATTTTTTCTAGTATGGAATCTATTTCTATTACAATATCTTTATTATATTTTAGGTTTAAAACCATGGTTTCTTGATGTGATGTATCAAAAATTTTACTAACGATAATTGAACCTAATGATGTAATTATATTTATAACTATGCCAAGAAGTATTATTCCTATTGTCGTTTCTGGAACAGGATAATTTGTATGAATATAAAATCCATAACCAAATGTACCTAAAACTATTCAACCAGAAAAAAATTTCCAGAAATTTTTCAGACTATTCTTTCTAGCTATACTAAGCTTAATATCCATATTCTTTTTATGTTCCCTAAGTGATTTATTTATTTTTTCTTCAATATTATGCACAAAAAAACTATATTTAGATAAAAACTCTGATTGCAACCCTAAAATATTATCATCCATCATATTAATAAATAAACTTACTTTGTTTTTGATAATGTTATCTATTATATCTTTTTGTTGTATATCATGGGAAGGTTTCTGTCTAAAATTTTTTTCAGATCGTATTGTTGCAATTTGTTCTAATTGCTTAGATAAATTAGCAGAAAACTCTGTTTTTGTTGTTGAAAAATTTGGAAATAAAGCTTCAATTAGTTCATTTCTTAGTATTTCTTTATGTTCCTCAGAAGAATCAACGTCACTTAGTTTATCAATTGCACGAACAATACCGACTTTCTCCGCTAGCTCTCTAGCATTCAAAGCTAAAATTCCTGAACGGTATATAGAGATAATTCTTCAAGCATACGACCACTTAAAACTAAAAAACGATTATAATATATATTCGATTTATTATTACATGGGATTAAAGAATGACGCTTGATGACTTAATCAATGAGGGT
>JADGEH010000217.1 GCA_016744475.1 Thiotrichales bacterium
AGGCGTGTCAGCGTACCTGAAACAACAAGGACTGTTCTCGTTAAGAGATGGCTGGATTAAGTGTCACTACGGTTAGTGAACCGCCCTGTGCGGAGCCGCGCGCAGGGTGGTGTGGGGGCTGGGGAGATACCCTTGGCTACCCGATTGTCGTCTTTACAGGCTTAAGAACCTATACGAAAACGGGATCATCGGCTGCAAACCCGCCCTTTTGGTCAGGTTTTCCGCTTTTTATCAACACACGCCCGCTATTCGCCTTAAAAAACCGAAAATCCTGCCTCAAAATGGCGCATTTTCACTTCGATTCCCCATCTTCGTATAGGCTCTAAAGCGGATGGCGGTCAAAGGAGATGGGGGCTGTGCTTGGAGGATTTCATCGGGCGAATAAGCGCAAGCGTCATCCAGCAAAATTTGCCACAATGGTGCATGATGACACCCAAAAGTACGTTTTATGCCCGTTAAACCATTAGACTTGTTGAAATAATTCTGAAAACCTTTGTGACCCAGGCTTTCAACCACCATAACGGAGAACCTTCTCATGTTTAGCCAAGCTTCCTGGTTTAGCCATCTCAGTTTACGTAGCAAATTAAGGTTAATATTGTTATTACCTCTCATCTGCTTATTAATGTTTGCATCCACTAGCATATATCAACGTTGGCAAACATGGCAGCAAATGCAACATTTAGAAAAGATGAGTGAGTTGATTGTGCATTTAAGTGCATTGATACATGAAACTCAAAAAGAACGCGGGTTAAGCACGGGTTTTTTAGGGACAGAAGGCCAACAATTCCAAGCAGAATTAAAACAACAATATCAATTGACCGATCAACACCAACAACAATTAAAACTTTATTTAAAACATGTAGTCATTGACGATCAGCCATTAAAACAATATTTAAGCTCCATACAAGATAAATTATCTGAATTAGATACCATGCGTTTAGCGGTGAAAAACTTACATTCTTCTTTTACAGAGGTACTCGATTTTTATTCAACACTCAATGCTTTAGTATTAGATGCCAGCCTGCATTTGGTGACGCTGAGTCATGATGTTGATATTCATCGAATAGTTTTAGCTTATGTTAATTTACTGCATCATAAAGAAAAAGCGGGGATTAAGCGTGCTTTGCTGAATGCTACTTTTGCCATTGATCAGTTTGCTCCAGGTTTATATCAACGTTTTATTGCTTTGCGCAGTGCTCAACACATTTATACACAAACTTTTATTTCATTTGCCACACCCGAAGCGCATTCTTTTTACCGACAACAAGTGCTTCATCATGAGAGTCAACAACAAGTGGCAGAGTTAGAAGCGATTGCATTAAATCACCCATCAGGTGGTTTTTCAGTTAAACCCAGTCTTTGGTTTCAACGTATCACTGTCAAAATTAATCAGTTGAAAAAGGTAGAAAACTTTTTAGTCAGACAAATCATGACACAAGCATCACAACTTTATTATCAAGCAAAGTGGGATGTTTGGTTGGCTTTTGGGGTGACTGTGTTTGTCATTGGTATGGCGGTTTTTATTGCCTATTGGACGGCGCGTAGTATTTATCAGCAGTTAGGCGGAGAACCTATTCATGTCGTGGAGATGGCGGAAAAAATAACGGAGGGTGATTTACGTTTACAACATCAACAAAATACAGCCTCCGCCTTTGGTTTATATGCCAGCATGAACAAGATGAGATCACAACTTCGACGTGTCATTACGGAAATTCAAAAAGTCAGCATGAGCGTAAGCAACGGCAGCCAAGATATTAATAGCAGTGCTCAAGAATTATCCCACGGAGCAGAACAACAAAACCATGCGGCTGAACAAGTAGCACTGGCGATGACCACCATTACTAATAATGTGCAACAGGCGGTGCTTGATACGCAAACAACAGATGATATTGCTCGCCATGCTGCTGAAAATGCATTATCTAGCCATCAAACCTTTGTTCAAGTGATGCAGACTATTCGTACTATTTTAGAGAAAGTGGAAGTGGTGGATGAAATCGCCAGCCGCACCAATTTATTATCTATCAATACCAGTATTGAGGCCGCACATCTAGGGCAACAAGGAAAGGGCTTTATGGTGATTGCTCAGGAAATTCGGCATCTGGCTGAACGTAGTCGTAAAGCCGCAGCAGATATTAGCACGCTCTCCACCACCAGTTTAGACATGGCTGAAATGGCTGAAACGATGCTGAATCAATTAGTTGATAATATTAGCGAAACCTCTGAATTAGTATCGCGCATAAGAGTCGGTGGAGAAGCTCAGAGTCAAGAAGCGCATACCGTGAACCGAGCTATGCAAGCCTTAGAATCTGTGATTCAAAAAAATGCGAGTTTTTCTGAGGAACTGGCCAGCACCGCCGCAGAACTAAATACTCAAGCAAAACAATTGAAACTACGTACTGTATTTTTTAAAACAGAACAGTAGAGCGAATTAAGCATAGCGGGGTGTCGGGTTACGGCTATCGCCTAACCCAACCTACAAAAGCGCAAGGGAACCCCTCGTAGGGTGGAATAGCGCAGCGTATTCCACCCTACCGGGGATTGTAGATTACAAAGAGTCGTACCCGCGTTCTTCGTGCAACGCAATGTCTAAACCTTCAACTTCTTCTTCCTGACTGACCCGTAATCCAATGCCTATATCAATGATCTTCAATAAGCCCCAAGTGATAACAGCAGTATAGATAATAGTGACGACGACACCGACCAGTTGCACGCCTAGTTGTTCTCCCATGCTTTGAATGCCATCGGCAAAACCTTGTCCGCTAAACACACCTAATTGAGTGGATGCAAATACGCCTGCCATTAATGTGCCGATAATACCGCCCATACCATGCACCGGAAAAACATCTAAAGAATCATCAATTTTCAACTTGCGTTTAATAAAGAGGGTGGCATTAAAACAGACAAAACCCGCCACAATACCAATGATGAGCGCACCTCCAGGGCCGACAAAACCCGAAGCGGGGGTGATGGTACCTAAACCCGCGACCATGCCTGTGACAATGCCTAATACGCTGGGCTTTTTGTATTTTAGCCATTCTAAAAACATCCAGGTCAAAGCCCCCGCAGCGGAGGATACATGGGTGACTAGCATAGCCATACCTGCGTCGCCATTGGCGGCTAAAGCACTGCCGCCGTTAAAGCCAAACCAACCCACCCACAACATGCCTGCGCCCATCACGACCATTGTCATGTTGTGCGGCATGATGGCGGTATTGTGAAAGCCATGCCGTGGACCGATGACGAGAGCGGCCACTAAGGCGGCGACACCTGCGGTGATATGCACCACGGTACCGCCTGCAAAATCTAATAAACCCATGGTTTGCAACCAACCACCGCCCCACACCCAATGTGTGACGGGGGCGTACACCAAAATTAACCATAATGCACTAAACCAGAGCATGGCAGAAAAACGCATCCGTTCTGCAAATGCGCCCACAATGAGTGCAGGCGTGATAATCGCAAAAGTCATTTGAAATAAGGCAAATACGCTTTCAGGAATATCGCCTACCATCGCGTCTTCACTCACACCGCTGAAGAATACGTTGCTGAAATCGCCAATCCAGGCATTGCCTTCACCAAAGGCTAAGCTATACACAAACAATAACCATAAAACAGAGGACATGCAGGCAATAGCAAAACATTGCATCAATACGGATAGCACATTTTTAGAACGCACCAAACCGCCATAAAACAATGATAATCCGGGTAAAGTCATCAATAAGACTAATGCAGTGGCGGTCAGTACCCATGCGGTGTTGGCACCATTTAAGCCGCTATCCGCCCAAGCCCAAGAGGGCAGCAGTAGGCTGGTGATGATGAATGATGTACGAATAAAGCCGTTTAGTAGACGCGGCATGTGTTTTTCTCCTGTTTTATAAATTTAAGAAGCTGTTTGGTCAATAAAACCGCTTCTAAACGTAAAATGCAGCAGCCATCAGGCAAGTTCTGAACCAGGGGTTGAAACATAATAGTGCGCAATATCCAGCACTTGCACCGCATTGCAGCATGGTTGTAAATTTTTGTTCAGCAAGGATTTTTTGATCGGGGTGAGAAACGATGGGGAGATGGAGAATGATGAAGGTAAGCACTAAAATAATGCGTAAGCGCACTCATTTAATGCATTAGGCTGCTGGATGCGCCTACCCAAAGTCTTGTTTTTTTGTAGCTATTCAGCATCCCATGCCACTTGAGGTTTCAAAAAATCCTCAATAGCAGCTTGAATGCCTTGTAGAATATTTTGGCTTTGCTTTTTGAGTGTAG
>JADGEH010000005.1:0-76363 GCA_016744475.1 Thiotrichales bacterium
GTAGCTATTCAGCATCCCATGCCACTTGAGGTTTCAAAAAATCCTCAATAGCAGCTTGAATGCCTTGTAGAATATTTTGGCTTTGCTTTTTGAGTGTAGAAATATAGCTGCGAATTCGGCCAAACACTTTTGCACCTTGCGTCGTTCGGACAGTCCCAGATATTTTCTGCTGAGTTTTTATCATGCGAATATCGCGTTCAGCTTGATGATTGTCGAACGGTACGCGAAAGTCATAGACGAAACGCAGCACTTGCGTTTTGTATTTACGCAAACGGTCGTAGAGATTTTTAGCGGGATGCTGTGCAGGTTTTCCCCGTTTTTTCGGGGATGGATGAGCTAATTGAGCCATTTCTTTGATGGCTTGCTTGAATATGTCGTCATACCTTAGTCGGATGCTGTCTGTGAGGGTGTCGCTCAGAGGGTTAAAACCCAATGATTTGTTGTGTTTGATGATGCGCCACGTATCTTTGAGCAGCCTCATCATCCACATGGCCGATTCTTGACCATAGTGCTCAAACAGGAGGGGCAGTTCACGTAAAGGGGGTGCATGACACAGTGCATGACGGCAGTTATCAAAGGCCGGGTAGCTGACATAGCCATCATGCATGGCAATACCTGTGTAGTTCGGTAATACCTCAACCGCTTTCATCGCTTCGCTACCCCGTTTTTTATGTGCAAAGTACAGGGCTAAATCGGGTGTGCTGGCGATGTGTATCCAATGTCCACTGCCTTCTATGCGCATGCCTGATTCATCACAGCACAACACCGAGGCTTGTCATAGTCCAGCTTTGATGGCTTTGTCGAACGGTGCAAGATGGGTGAAACACTCGCGTTCTATTTCTATCAACGTCGCCAGACTGAGAGAATGACCGAATACGTCCTGTAGTCACTCATTTTGCCGTGCATAATAAGGGATGAGCGGGTAGTTTTTCAGGTCAACACTCAGCGCTTTGATGCGATGACCGTACTGTACGGTATCGTCAACATAAACAGGAAACTGGGCTTGCGTGAGCGCATCACAATGGGGACACTGACTATGCATAGCACGATGTTCAACCGTTTCCATCTGCAACTCAGGTATATCGACCACTTGACGCGCTGCAAAGCCAACAATGTCTGCATCAGATAAACTATTGTGGCAATGCTCACAAAAATGTGCAGTATGGGTTTCAATTGCATCAGGAGACGCACTAACGCTGCGAGACACCACATTTTAAGGTCTGCCCCTTATACCCAACTTGACCAGCTACTTTACGTTTGTGTTTCGAGCCTAGACTTTTCTCATTGGCAGCAGTTTTTTTCAAGCCATCGCTTGATGGCGGCTTGCTGCTAATGTAGCTATCTTTTCCTAGCTGTGCTTCAAGTTCACGGATACGCGCTTCTAACTGCTCGACAGTATCGAGCAGGGTCAGAATCAGAACATCTTTTTAAGCTTCTGTTAGTTGGGATACATCAAGACCTTTCATTGGCAACTCTGGACGACAAAATTTTTCTCTAAGTCTGCCATATATCTAAATTTTGGCATCTTGATCTGAATAGTTACGAAAAAAGTGAGGTTGTTCCAGAAGTTGTGCTACTTAGACGGGAATCAAGCGTTTGGATGGATGTCCACGGATAGCTCTCATGGCGGAGGAATGGGCATTAAAATAAAGTGAATAATATTGAGTATTTATTATGTTAAACAATAGTATTACACTAGACAGAGAATAGTTAAGTGTTTGTACAAAATGCAAAATTCTAGTTTTTAGCATAAACATCAGCAGTCGTTTTTAAACAACAATTCAAAAAAACCAAGGGCGTTTTCATGAAGATAATCCAGCGATTCAATAAAACCACAGGCACTAGGGTGTTGTTTTTGATGGGACTACTGTGGGGACAGGCGATTCACGCCGCCTCTGACTTAATCATTTCCGGGGTCTTTGATGGACCTTTAACGGGCGGACTTCCTAAAGGGGTGGAAGTCTATGTGCTTAATCCTGTGGCTGATTTGAGTATTTATGGTCTGGGTTCGGCGAATAATGGCGGTGGTACGGATGGGCAGGAATTTACATTTCCATCTGCGGCAGCCAGTGCTGGAGACTTCATTTATATTGCGACAGAAAGCGTTCAATTTACGGCTTATTTTGGTTTTGCACCAGACCATATTCATTCAGCGGTCAACATCAATGGCGATGATGCGGTTGAGTTGTTTAAAAACGGTAGCGCAGTCGATGTTTTTGGGGATGTGAATACGGATGGGTCCGGTCAGCCTTGGGAATATATGGATGGTTGGGCTTTTCGTAAGGACACTGCAACAACGCCTTCAACGAAGTTTAACCTCAGCGACTGGTTATATAGCGGCCCGAATGCTTTGGATGGCGTGCTCAATAATGCCTCTGCACCAAACCCGGTGCCTCAATCGAGCTATCTTTCAAGCAGTGCAGGCATCACCTTCACGCCGTCCAGTGCCGATGTGAGCGAAGCGGGCAGCACCGCTGATACCTACACTTTGGCACTCAAGACCACGCCTGCCAGTGCTGTGACTATCACGCTGTCGGTGGCGGATGGTGAAACAGTCATCAGTAAGGACGGGGCTACCTTTGCTGTCTCAACTACGGTGACTTTAAGTGATACTTCAGCCGTGACCATGACGGTTAAAGCAGTGGATGATGCGGATATTGAGGGGATACATACAGGGGTTATTAGTCATGCCATCACGACGGGGGATGGTGAGGATTACACCGCAGCACTAAGCATCGCTGATGTGACAGTAAATATTTCTGATAATGATGCTGCCAGTGGCGGATGGGTGATTAATGAGATTCATGCTGATCCTGATGCCAGCACGGGAGATGCGAATGGTGATGGCTCCGTCAATACCACACAGGATGAATTTGTTGAGATCATCAATAATACGGGAACCAGTGTTGATATTTCCGGCTGGACTTTATCAGACAGTGTTGGGGTTAAATATACTTTTCCTTTCAGGAGTCAAATTGTTGATGGCTGTGGTGTGGTGGTGTTTGCTGGAGGGATTCCAACAGGTCGTTTTGGTAATATTTTGGTTCAAAAGGCTGGCAGCTTAGGTCTGAATAATACGGGAGATACGGTCTCTTTAAATAATGGCAGTGCAGATGTTGCCAGCTACACCTACGGTAGTGAAGGTGGGGATAATCAGTCTATCACCCGTGATCCCGACATCACAGGCAGTTTTGTGAAACATTCGACCGCTACAGGGGCAAACGGTGCCTTGTTCTCTCCGGGTACTCAGGCGGATGGCTCGGCTTTTAGTGGTTGTCCGGTGTCGATCAGTACGCCGAACACTGAAGATTTCAGTGATTGTAGCTTAAGCGGATGGACGATTTATAGCGCTGATGCTGATAGCAGTCATACATGGTCTTGTGGCAATGGTTATGTTGAAGTCAATGCGTTAGGCGGCAGTGTTGCCGCCGATGATTGGTTGATTTCTCCGCGTCTTGATCTTGATGCCAGCAAGGCTGAATTGTTCAGTTTTGACGCTTTTACGCAATGGACTGATACCTTATCGCCCGATCAGAGATTGAACCTTTATTTTTCAGAAGATTATGTGGGTGAGGGTGATCCAAGTCTGGCTTTTTGGAGTCCTCTATCCGCTATCTTTGATCTGCCTTCTGAGAATTCTCAACACTGGACATTTTCTAATGCATGGGATACGTCAAGCACGTTTGTACCGGTGGATTACCTTTATATTGGCTTCCAATATCGCTCATCAGGTACCAGTAGCGGCAGTGCTACTTTGTGGCGAGTGGATAACGTCATGTTCAAAGAAGCGGATGCAGAGCCGAGTCAGTATCCCACGGTATTTTCTGCTCAGGCGCAGAGTGATACCGAGATCACCTTGACTTGGACTGATGCGATGGGGGCTGTTGAACCAGGAGGTTATGTACTTCATTGCAATACCGTGGATAGTTTTTATCCACAGTTAGACGGTTTCCCAGAACTGGAGGGAACTGACTGCGATACTTATGGGCTGGTGTATATTGCGCAGGGTGAGCAAAGCTATACTTGGGCGGGTTTGAACACGGGCACACAGTATTTCTTTAAGCTGGTGCCTTACACCAATAGTGGCTCTTCGGTTGATTATAAAACCGATGGCTCAGCGCCCACAGCAAATGCGACGACCACCACACGCGATCTTTTAGCCCTCTGGACGTTTGACAGTTTAACCGATGTCGCCCATGCGCTGGACATCCCTGCCTCAACAGATAATGCACTGGACACGCCCATATTGCAGGCGGTTTATCAAAGTATTTTGCCTATAGGGATGAGCGGTACGGCTTACACCGACGCAGACAATGTGGCTCACTTGCCAGGTAGCGCCGTGGCTTGGATTGATATTAAAAGCAGTGGTCATGGTGCGGAACTGTGGTTGACGCTGAACACAACGCATTGGTCGGCCTTGAAGCTCCGCTTTGATTACAAAACAGATTCAGCCGATTCTTTTGATCTGGAATACAGCACCGATGGCGGTGTGAGTTGGACAAAGCCGTTTAATCAAGAAGCACTGATAGCCGCAGCGGGGACTTACAACAGTAAAACGCTGGATTTAAGCAGCGAAACGGCTTTGAATCATCAGGGGCGTGTGTGGTTTAAATTCAGTGGTTTTGATAACAACGGCGATGATGGCTTAAGTCTCGATAATATCGAAATCACTGGCAGCCAGGACTCAGCTACGCTGCTGACAGCGCCCACATTAAGCCTCGCCAGTAGCACATCTGCATTTCTCTCTCTCAATAACACGGGCATGGGTTTTCTTAATGCCTCTCTCAATGATCCCAGTGATCCCGCTCACACTTTAGGCATCGATTGGACGCTGGCTGATCCTGATACCGCGCTGGGCAGTCTGACGCTTACCGCCAGCAGCAGCGATCAAGCGGTGGTGGCGGATGCTGGTTTGGTCTTCAGCGGTACGGGCAGCACGCGCACTTTGCACATCACGCCGTCGGCTCGTGGTGCTGCGGATATTACTGTCACGCTCAGCGATGGCACGGATAGCAGCACGTATGTCTTGGCTTATCGTGTGTCAAATGTCGCCAGCGATGCCAGCCACAGCCGTTTCCACAGTGGTGCAGCGGATGCCAGCGCTGCTATAGCGATTGATGCGAATTACATGATTATCGCTGATGACGAAGATCAAATTTTGCGCATTTATGATCGCCAGCATTCAGGTATGCCGGTGAAAAGTATTGATATGAACCTGAGCTTAAAGCTTGAAGGGCAGCAAAAAGTAGACATAGAAGCCGTGACCCGTGTGGGCAATACGCTGTATTGGCTGGGTTCGCACAGCAATGACAGCAGCGGTGCGGAACAATTGGATCGAGAACTGATTTTTAGCACGCCATTGTCGGGGACGGGTGCGGCAACAGACTTAATGGCGATTGACCAGTATGCTGATTTAAAAACCGAGCTAGAACAGTGGGATAGCAGCAATGGACACGGCTTAGGCGCTGATGCTTTAGGTCTCACCAGCAGCGCGGCGGATACTCAAATACCGCAAGCTAATAATGGTTTCAGCATTGAAGGTTTGAGTATGCAACCAGGGAGCACGACAGCGGCTTTCTTAGGCTTTAGAGCGCCGTTGATGAATATCACGGATCGCAATAAAGCTTTAGTGATTCCAGTGTCTAACTTGACCGATGCGATGCAGGCCAGCCCCATACAATTTGCTGCGCCGATCTTCTTGAACTTAGGCGGACGTGGCATTCGCAGTCTGGAATGTAACGCGAATGGCTGCGTCATCCTCGCG
The DNA here is from genome assembly GCA_016744475.1 of Thiotrichales bacterium. GTDB lineage: Bacteria > Pseudomonadota > Gammaproteobacteria > Beggiatoales > Beggiatoaceae > BB31. Next base: position 5,765 of record JADGEH010000005.1, read on the forward strand.
GGTGCTGTGGATAGCGTAGCTGATTTTGCGCTGTACACCTGGAGTGGCTTGCCTGCGGATGAGCCTGAGTTACGTAGCGTCGATTTAAGCGGCGAAGGCGGTTTTGAAGCCATTGTTGAATTGCCTAGCGGGGCTTTTCTAGGCAGCGATGGTGATGCGCAAACTCTGCCAGTGTTACGTGATAATGGCGATACGGATTGGTACAACACGGGGGCGGCGAAGGATTTAGCCCAAGCAACTTGGAAAAAATCCCAAAGTGATCAACTGACTTTAGGCGCTGTGGTTCTTTCTTCCTGCGATCTCAGCACGGCTGATACCTGCATTCATCACATCCAAGGCGATGGGATGAGCAGTCCATTAGATGGACAAATCGTGACGATTGAAGGGATTGTCACGGGCGATGTCCAGAATGGTGTGGGGACACAAGGCGATTTAGGCGGCTTTTTTGTCCAAGAAGAAAACACGGATGTCGATAATAATGCACTGACTTCTGAAGGCATTTTTGTCTACGAAGGCGCATCGCCTAGCGTCAACGTGGCAGTGGGTGACAAGGTGCGCATCACAGGTACGGTCGCTGAATACAATGATTTGACCGAAATCACAACGGTCAGCACGATCACTATTGTCAATTCAGGCCACAGTTTGCCTGCTGCATCTGCGGTCAATTTACCGCTCAGCGATGCGGCTTATTTAGAGCGTTTTGAAGGTATGCGGGTGAACTTACCGCAAACCTTGACGGTGACGGACACTTACAATTTAGCCCGGTATGGAGAAATATTGCTGGCAAATGGACGTTTAGATACGCCCACTCAAGTCGCTACACCTGGGGCGGCGGCAAATGCTCTACAAGCTGCGAATGATCTGAATCAAATCCTATTAGATGACGGCTTCAGCACACAAAACCCTGATCCAGCGCCTCATGGTTTAACCGCCAATCACAGCATTCGTGGAGGCGACACGGTGACGGGAGTCACGGGCTTGCTGCATTATGGCTATCAAACCTATCGCCTGCATCCGACTGCCAGCGTCAGTTTTACTTCAGTCAATCCGCGTCCTGCCACGCCGCCCAGCACGGGCGGGAGTGTGACAGTGGCAAGCTTCAATGTCTTAAACTATTTCACCACGCTGGATGGTAGTGGTTCTATTTGTGCGCCGAGTCACACGCTAGACTGCCGAGGGGCGGATAGTGCCGCCGAATTCACCCGCCAGCGCGATAAAATCATTGCCGCCATCAGCCTTATGAACGCCGATATTGTGGGTTTGATGGAAGTTGAAAACACCGATGCCAGCAGCGGTTTAGCGGATTTAGTCGCGGGCCTAAATGCGACGATGGGGGCGGGCACTTATGCCTATGTCGATACGGGCACGATAGGTTCTGATGCGATTCGTGTGGCGCTCATTTACAAGCCTGCCAGCATCAGCTTAGTCGGCAGTCATGCGATATTAGACAACAGTGTGGATGCGCGTTTTATTGATACTAAAAACCGTCCTTCTCTGGCACAAAGCTTTGCGCAAACAGCCAGCGGGGAGGTGCTCACTGTGGTGGTCAATCACTTCAAATCCAAAGGCTCTGATTGCGATGCTTTGAGTGATCCTGATGCGAATGACGGTCAAGGCAACTGTAATGTGACTCGCACCCAAGCCGCTACCGCATTGCAAACCTGGGTCGCCACCGATCCCACGCAAAGTCATGACACGGACTTTTTATTGCTGGGCGATTTCAATGCTTATGCCCAAGAAGACCCTATCACCACTTTAGAAGCCGCAGGCTTTACCAACGAAACCACGGGTTATTCTTATGTGTTTCATGGGCAGTGGGGCGGATTGGATCATGCGCTGAGCAGTCAGACCCTACACGCTCAAGTGACGGGCGCGCATAAATGGCCTATTAATGCGGACGAGCCTTATGGATTGGATTACAACATGGAATCCCGTCCCTCAAATCTCTACAATTCCGATCCCTATCGTGCTTCAGACCATGATCCTATTATTATCGGGCTTAATCTCAACGTGTCACCGATTTATGCCTCCACGCCCAGCGCAGGTAGCGCGTTAAGCTTCACGGCTGAAACGGGCACCGCTGCATCCACTAGCTTAACGGTAACAGAAACGGGCTATAACACTTTAAGCATCAGTGATTACAGCATCACGGGCACTCATGCCGACAAATTCAGCTTTTCTCCCGCCTTTGCGGCTTTTGATATTGTCGATGGCGGTAGCGCACAGGATTTAACCCTGCGGTGTAATAGCAGCGAGTTCGGTGTTTTCAGCGCCACTTTAAGCCTGGATCACAACGCCGCAGGCAGTCCGGCTACCTACACTTTAAGCTGCACCATCAGCGAATCTGCCGCATCGCCAACCCCCTCTCCCGCAACACCTGATCCGAGGATGTTTTTAAGTCTCCAAGGCAGCGGGCAAGTCAGCCTTAATAACGCGAACCCGTGTACGCAATCCTGCTCATCCACTTATCCCAGTGGCACGGCTATCACACTGGAGGCGCAAGCCAACAGCGGTTGGATATTCAGCGAATGGGAAGGCGCGTGTGTGAGCCAACACCAGGATCATCTAGCACAACTGATCATGAGCCATGCTCGCGCTGACTGCACGGCTCGCTTTGCCCGCGATCCTTTGGCAGACAGTGATGGAGATGGGGTTAAAGATGTAGAAGAACTCACAGCACCTTACACGGGCGATGCGAATCAAGACGGCGTGACGGATGACCTGCAAGCCCATGTCTTGAGCGTGCCCGATGCGGTCACAGGCCATGACATCACTATCGTCGCTGAGCCGCATTGCGCCATCCTCAATGCCCAAGCGGACAAGCCGCCCACAGAGGCTGATTATGCTTATCCTCAAGGCGTGATCGATGTCACTGTCGATTGCCCTCAGACGATATTAAGCTTGTATTTTCATGGTTTACGTGCAGAAGTGGGCAGCGCTGCTGCCGCAGGTTTAAGCAAAGTGGAAACACAATTGCGCTATCAAAACCGCGATCAAAGCTGGCATCTGTCATCCGCTGTGATGCAGACCACCTCCACGTTTGACGACAACAGCTTCACACATTGGGCGGTGCCCGGTGTGAGCGTCACCTTACAAGACGGTGGCGAAGACGATCTCAACGCTGATCCACAACGTCTTCAATGGCGTGCAGGCGTGGTGTACAGCCGTGCGTCCCAACCCCCCAACATCCCCGACCCAATCACGCCGCCGGATTCCAATCCCCCCACAAACAACACCCCCACCGCAGGGCAATTACGCTTGCTCAATGCGGATGTACAAGGGGTAAATAAAGGTGAAGACATCCGCCTGTGGGTGGAACGTTTTAATGGCAACCAAGGCGAGCTACTCGCTACTTTCGAGGTCGATCCCAGCAGCACCGCACAAGTCGGCGTGGATTATGAGCTTTTGAACGCGCCTTTAATGTACTGGAAAAACAGTTTGCTCACGCAGCATGGCTGGTATTTGCGCATTCTCAATGACCCTCAACGGCTTGGAGAGAAAACCCTAATCCTGCGCTTGCGCGTGCTCAGCGGACAAGCCAGCATTCAAGGGCGCGACACCTTAACCCTCACATTGCTAGACCCACCCATAGCGCCAGAACCCAGTCGTTTAAGCTTATTAGAGGGCAATGATTATCAAGTGAATGAACGGGATACAGAGCTACGCTTGCTGATACAACGTCAAGGCCATAGCCAAGGCGAATTGCACGCCCGCGTTAATATTCTGCCCAGCAGCACCGCGATAGAACACGAAGATTTTCGTTTTACTCAAGAACCTCTTTTAGTCTGGAAAGACAGTCTTTTATCCACAAAAAGTCTCTCCATTAAATGGCTAGATAATCCTCGTGTCGAGCCTGATAAAATATTGAATTTACAGCTAGAAGTGGTTCAAGGTCGCGCATTCATAGTGGCTGAAAATATTAATATAGTGATACACAACGATGATGTGTGCTCGCCCTTAATCCCTCTTTTCCCCATGACTGATCCGCAAAATACCGCCTGTGTTAATAATCGCTTGCTAGGCTCGCAGGCCGTATTCCCCCGCAATCCACTGTTGCTCATGGACGATAGGCTCAGCCTCAATGTCTATACCGACTATGGTTCTTTGCAAGGACAAGCAGGCCGTCTATTGATCATGCTGACGGATGGCAAACAAGTATGGATACATGACGGGATGGATTGGCAAGATTGGCAGGGCGAGTTCATCACGTTTATTGATTTTGATGTACTACCATCAGAATCCAGTACGCGCTTGGGTTTAGAAGATGTATTGCAAACCCCTAGCGATTACACCCTGTTTACAGGACTGAGGCTCAATGACGGAATGGTACTGTATAGCCCCGAAGCCGCTTTATCCTTTAGTGCTGCGGCCTGTCGCAAGGGACAACGCTTAAGCGATGGCGTGCTCACCCAAGAAGCCTGTTTCGGCTTACAAACGCAGCGTGGACATTTTCGTGCAACGCTCAACACAGGTACCTATCGTGGTCAAGCCGAAGCGCAAATATTTGTGGCGGCGGCACACGCCGATTTTAGCGCTTTCTATTTGCACGATGGTCACACTTGGGGGCCTTGGTCTGGCGAGTTATTCGCCTATCAACAACACGCCTTTTTGCCACAGCGCCTCACGCTAGACATCCCCCTAGACGGCCTGCCTGCCCATCGCTATCAATTGATGACAGGTTGGCAAGTCAACGGAGACATCATCTTAAATGGTGCGACACCGCTTTGGCTGGAACATCAATAGCGTAGGGTTTGCGCCGCGTGTTTTGCGGCGCGAACGTGGATGGATAGCCGCATCGGACATATCCGCGTGCGCACCCTACTTGGCTATTTGGCTTTTATATCTCCGAGTTTAAAGACTCATAACGCTTAAGCTCAGCCGCCAATTGCCGCCAATGAATTATCTACAGCCAAAAAAGCCCGACGGCAATTGGTCGGCTGGAGCGCCAAGTTGGGCTAGAACTGATTATGCCCCCGTTAATGTTTGGATATTATTCCTAACATCCTCCAACTTATTCTCATGTTCTTTCTTCATTGAAAGTAGTTTATCTCTATTTTTAGCTGAAACACCACCTAACTTGAGGTCTATTTGCGCAAGCGTATTAATCAATTTGCGTTCTACACTAATGGCATGTTCAAACGCTGCAATAATGGCTTTTCTAAAGTTCAAGCGCTCTTCCTCATTCAAACGGAGGAGGTCAATTGTCCATGCTCCTGCTGGTGAGTGTGCGACAACAGTTCCGCTTGACTCAGAACGAAGGTGTTGATGCATAACATAATCGCATGGATTGGGGACAAATTGCCCATTACTTAGCTGGATGTGAGTGGGCCAAAATTCTCCTTTTCTCCGGTTGCAGGTATTGCATGAATAGAATAAGTTGGAATAATCCGTTTCTAAGGAGGGGTATTTCTTTTTTGGCTTGTAATGATCAACTCCAAAAGCATCAAGGTCGCCTAAGCTGTCCGGTTTTCGGCAGTAAATACACGTCCTACCAAATTCCTCTCTCAAATAGGGCTTATATTTTCTATAATTGTTGTATTGAGGGGGCTTCTGGGTTCTGATGTGTATGTTTTTAGGATAATGAAATGGTTTCATAGCCTGATATCAATCCATTAAATTTAGCATCTCCCTCAGTTCAGCGTCGGCCTGCTCGATTTCCTGGAGTTGCCCAATGATTTGCTCAACATGTGCAATTTCTTGTTCCGAGACGCAAGGGATAAGGTTTTCTATGCGTTTATTGAGGATTTGCAGTCTGGCTTTGTCTTCAGTAGAAAGTGAGTTATCTGCATATTGCCTTGCCAGTAAGGTTATGCGATGCATATTTGAAATATAAACCTTGTCATTTTCAAGGTCTTCAGCGGGTATAGGCTCAACATCATATTCTTCCGTATCGTACACCATTTCGGATTGCAGCATTGTCCGTCTGGATGATGACCCGAATTTTGGTAAAAATCGCTTAATTTGCTCGAAAGCATTTGATGATAAAGAGGTGTCTTTTTGGGCATGTTGATCTGCATTGCCCTCAATGTGAGTCTCTGGCAGGGGGAAATCCCAAATATCACCATCGCGGGAAATGAGTGTTCCAGTATACATTGTTATTTCCTTATGACTTAGGTATGACTGCTTGCGACAAGCTTTTCTTTGGCCTTTTGTCCAAGTGACCACATAAAGAGGGAATAATTTGTTTTATTAAAGTCTTTTACAAGCTCAAGCGCATCGTTATATTCAACGCCTTCACTGTAATGGTCAAAATCTAAATAATATTTGGAAATCGGCTCAGACGGGTTGTTTCTTGGGGGAAAGCCATGCTTTACAGCATATTGACCTCTTTCAATAAACCCTCGAAACTCTGAGTTAAACTGCGAGAGTGTCCCTAACTGCTCACAAACTGGCGTACTTAAAAGAATAGGGTTAAGCCAGCCATTAAGGTCTGTATCATCTATCGGTATGATATTGATGTAACGCAAACCAATACGCGTAAAAAAGTCTGTGTCAAGCAGGTTTTTTGATATACCCAGTAATTCTTCAAGGCGCTCAAAAAATTCTTCAAATTCAGTGTATTTTGAAGTTTCCAAGGAAATGGCGCTGGTTCGTAAAGAGATAATCCAGTCCCGCTTTTTGGACTCGAATAAATATTTTTTTCCTAACGTTGAGGGACCTGCTTCGCTAATGCCAACGCCTGTTTCTTTAGAATAATGAGGGTAATTCTTTCGTAGTAGCTTCTGCATTTTCACGGGAGGGCTTTCTTCAAGCTCAAGGAGTGTTGGAAATTTGAGTTCGCATACTGCCGTTTTGATAAAGTTATTTTTATGACGTACAGGCTCTTCATCTGGGACATTTAGATAACAAATGGTTTCGTCTGTCATTTTATATCCTTAATAGGCAATAGATGAAGGTTGAAATAATGTGGTAACAACTACCCACTGGCAACGCTACTTTCAAGAGCAACGCTAGACGCGGAATTATATAATATTTTGAACGGGCTGTGCATTTAACTTATGCAGCCCAACGCCTAAGCTAAGCCGACACCCGCCGCCACAGCCCTAAAATCAAACCCAAAAAGCCCGACGGCGGGTGGTCGGCCTTGAGCGACAAGTCCAGTAGGGTGGGATGGGTAGAGGCGCATTATGATGTTTGATTTTGCTATGAACCTTATCGCGCCGAAACCCATCATTCATCCATTACCGAAATGATGGGTTTCGCTCTACTCTACCCATCCTACCGCGCTCACAACAAGTCTAATCATCATTGAACAAAACGCACAAAATATAAACACCACATAACGATTAAAATAGCGACACCCGAGATGAAAGCTTTCATTCGATATTTCAAATTATTGTTGGTGGTATGAATATAGCTGTGCACATATCTTGATGTGACAAACATCCAAGCCAAAACTATTTGACTTATTTCAACCTTATTTGTAACAAACAACATGATTGAAATGACATAAAACAGAATGGGTAATGCCAATAAATTGTCATAGTTTTGGCTTACTTTAGCCAAGTATTCTGGATGTTCCCCACCTCTGTTGAGAACATAATGTAGCAAAATTACATCAGTTGTTAAGACTGCCAGTCCTTCAAGGACTGGCAGTCTTGGATTTGGATATATCGTAAGCCTATAAACGATGTAATTTAGCTATAGTTTCGATTCAGATCACCTTTCTTTACCGCTGTAAACCTTAGTTTTCCTAGCCATAGACCTATACCAAAAGTAAGGAATACCAAAGCAAACACAGGAAAAAATATTGTAGCTTGTTCCATTATGTATCCTCTTATTTGTCATTTAACATCTTGTATAACCGACTATTTGCAGAATCATTGCAAATAATCGAGTTCTCCATATTATTCATCGACAACCCCATAAATCCAAGCGCGTTCCACCATTTGACGCGCCCAACCGCTGTGCGTGGCTTTTTCATGCATTTGCTCATGACGCTTGAACACCGCAGGGCTGTATTCATCCAAGAGTTTTTGCGCCACTTCATAATCTTGTCGAGACACGCGATATAGATGTTGCACCACATCAATTTGCCAAGGATGAATAATGGTTTTTCCAAATAAACCATTGAGCAAATCTAAACGCACTTCTTGTTGCAAAACACGGCGATGTTGATCATTAAAGCATTCAAAAACGGGCGCTGAGATATTAAACCCACTGGAACCAAACAATAAAACACAATGCGTCACAATATGTTTAATAATCCCAATATCATAAATCAAGGTTTGGCAATCACGGCGCAAATTAAAACAGGCCAGCAAATCCGTTGCACCAATGCGCACTGATAAAATCTGTTCTTTATGTGGCAATAGAAAATCACGAATAGCCGTCATCTGTGAAATCTCAAAGACATCTTTTTCCAGAATCGGCATGTAGTATTTATCAGGTAAGAGATGTTCACAGTATTGCACCATATTATCAGTGGTCAATTTAGGCAAAACAAAACCATCAATTTTGTCTAAATGCGCCAATTGATTCAATTGCTGTAAAGCTTTGGGATGGCGGACACGAATAAACAATAGAGGACGCTGTTGTTCATCTGCATCTAATGCATGGAGTAGTTTTTCAATAGAATGGTAAGCATAGGGTAGATCATCATCGGCGATAGAATCTTCAGTATCTATGACTAAAGATTTTAAGTTCGGATATTTTAAACCTTGTGCCAGATGAATTAAGTCAGGGTGAATGGCGGGCACATACAAAGTAGCACCCAGCGTTAAATATTTGCGCGTTAACTTCGCATCTAATAGATGTTGTCTAGACACTTAAAATCCTCATTCCTTCATTATTCATTGACATAAAAGCACCGCTTTTGCAGAGTCTGTGAGTGATGGAATCACAGGGATGTGGGCAGGGTGCATGATTAGGCGGGCATTCTGCTGGATTTTATGGATGTGCTCAACTGACTAATTTGTCAGATATGTAACACGCTAAGATGAGGCAATAGCCTTTGTTAAAGATTGTCTCATGCCAACGCTCTTTTCTCGTGCCAGCATTCCACCATGAGGGCTACAGGGCTGACGCACCGCAGGTGTGATGACAGGGTGCATGGAAACCAGACAAGCCACTGAGCGGCGATGTCCAACGGGCGTTCAGATATTTAACAAACCAAGTTGCCCTCGGATATTGCTGGGTTTTTTCAGCGCGGTATTCAGCGTACCGAGGAGCACACTTCTATACAGAAACACGAGATGATTTAAATAACCATCAATGCAAAAATAGAATAAGAAAAATGGCCTGTAGAATATTGTTTATTTGCATCTAATGCCCCCGACCAAAACCCAGGCGCTTCTTGTCCGCTGTAGAAGCACGCCATAGACATATTATGTATAATACAAAAACACACTCACCCATTATCACCAGGCATCAATATATGGATACACAAGATCATTTACTATCTCTGATAGAAACAGGAAAGCCACTTGAAATAAAGCGGGCACTGGCTGTTCGCATGTCTATAAAAGGATATAGCCGTGCAGAAATTGCTCAATTGTTAGACGTGAGTCTTCAATTTATAGATAAATGGAAGCCCATTTATTTTGAAAAGGGCGCAGAAGGCTTGAAGTTGAATTACAAAGGTTCTGAAGGTTATCTTTCAAAGCAAGAACGTGAGTCTATTATTAAATACATACTCGCTCAAGAGTGCATGGCAACAGATGAACTTAAAGCTTATATCACTACAAAATATGGTGTGACATACAATTCCATGCAATCTTATACACGGTTATTAAACAAAGCTCGCGCTAGAGGTAAAAAGACATAACAAAGTGAATCTTCAAAACAGATTGACATTAAAAAGAAGAGATAGAGATAGGAGGAATGTCATCAGCTACGGGGATTTAAAAATGGCGGATGACGGCGCAAAAAGACGCGCCTTATCCGCCTTACGGGTTCATTGGACGGAATTAGCCCACCCTACATGGCTTGATCCGCGAGTTTTGGCATTAACTTTACCGCCCCGAACCCCATTATTCACCAAACACCGAAATGATGGGTTTTGCTCCGCTCTACCCATCCACCTCGCTTGCGAGCTCAAACCTTGACCCACAAGTTATGGAACCCCCAAATGTCGCATGACGCTATCGCTTATGCGACCTACGCGAGCTCCATCACAGGCCCGATTCGCTGCCCCTTGCCCAATCCGCTAGCCTGGAATATTCCCAAAGGCAGCGCTTATGCGCGTACAGAATCGTCCAAAGGTGAATTAGGGTTTTATGCAGTATCGGATGGCGGCAGCAAGCCCTGGCGCGTGCATGTACGCGGTGCCTCCAGTATGCACGCCGTGCAAGTGTTGGAAAATCTGTGCAAAGGCGCACGTTTAGAAGATGTTGCACAAATCATGTTTTCTTTAGATGCGTGTCCACCCGAAGTAGATCGCTAAGTGCTGAAGTGGTTTGCGGCGTGAACATGGGGGGGATAGTTGCGTGCACACCCAAAAGACGGTGAGCACCCTACCGGGCTAACATCCCTATAGGTGGCACACCTGCGCCCGCAATGAGTTATTTTTTAAAGTGAAAAAATTTTTGTGTAGGTAGACGTATGATGTCGTTTGTTTTTATATCAGAACGCCTTTGCTCACCCTTTTCACCAATAGCTTCAATTTCTTTACATTGCAACAGTTCTTTTGATAAGTCTAGCAATTGCTCTTTAGATGCGAGACAGTGATTAGCAGAGTCATTATAGAAATCTTTGAACTTAACTTCTTTAGCATACAACCATTTAGGCATATCTTCTTGTATTGAAAACCCCATTTTCCTCTTATCATGTTCATTAAAATTAAACTTATCTTTAGATTCAAATAACTCTGGTTGTCCAATAATATCCTTTTTCCCAATAAAGCCAAGTATATCCAAGCCATGTGTTCCATAATGAGAGATTATAGCTTTATTATTATTGGCATATTGCCAGTGGATATTTATCATTACAGACCGAGCTTTTGAGTGGTTAGATAAGTGAATCAGCCATATATCTCTATGGTTGCCGACCTCGCCTAAAAAAAATGCAGTGTAATATTTTGCATTAGAAAACAAGAGTAATTTCTCTAGAACTTTAGTTTGAATGATACCCCTATATGTTTTTGGGTAAGCCAATTTGTCTTCCTGTAATTCATTTATATTTAAGCCAAGTTTTTCGACATAATTCTTCACCTGTTTTGCAGATTCAATTTTTTTTGTAGGCTCAGCTTCAGAAAATAAACTTTGTTGAGCAGCTTTGCGTGTTTCTGTTTCAGGGTTAGCAATATAATCAATCAAGTGATTAACAGATAATGTCAAGATTACTTCAGAATTTTTCAGTAAATCGAAAATTCTTCTAATACATTCAAAAGGAACATCTACATAGCCGTATTGATCAAGTATAAAGATACTGCGTGCTGTTTCCCCAATGCTATCAGAAATATTAGTGACTATATCAAGATAGGTTTTCTCAAAATTTCCTGGAATAAGTTTTATGTTAGGTTGTTGCTTAATTCCAATTTTAGATAAATGATTTTCTAAATACTCAAATACAGATTTCTTTTTTTCTATAAAAAACAGTCTTGAGTCAACTGTAAAAAGAGAGCTTCTATTCGAATTAACTAATTGCTCTCCATTTTTAATAGCTTCTATAATTTTTACGGGAGAACCTTGATGTTCATTAGCATTATCATCAAGATATAAACCACCTCCTGCAAAAGCATCAACAACAGCTAATTTCAACGACGGTATTGATGGTCTTTGAATGAGTGTTTTTATATATTGCTCAATATAAGATTGATAAATAGCCTGTTTTACTATCGTATGTGGTTCGATAAGTGGTGGCGGTTGCCCAATTTCCCAGTCATATTCATGTTTAGGCATACATTAACTCCTTATTTCCGTCGGCATTCCATCCCATGTTTTCCCTTGCAATAAACGACCGTTTTCCTTTTTATTGCGTTTAGCGCCATCGGCTCCCCATGCTCCCCATTGCTTAAAGAAAAATAAAACATTTTGAGCCTCGCATTGCCGTTTAACATTTTCAACCCAAGCAGGTTCCATTTTTCTAGCTTTGGCACCACTTTCACCGCCTACAATCACCCAGTGAATATCAGAGAAATCAACTGCACCTAAGTCTTCTAATAGCGGCTCAACCGATAAAAAGCGAATACTGGCAGGCATATTTCTTAATAAATCTATTCTAGGTAAACCTTCTTTAATATTTTCGACAGTGACACCCAACCAAACATTTTCAGGAATGGATTTTTTTTTGAAATACAAAGGCAAACGCTCCGCACGTTTGGTCAATATTTGGTAGCGATGATGAGGTGTTTGACGGATAACATCGAATACCTGATCTAAATAATGATCCGGTATGTCTTGGTGGAACAAATCGCTCATTGAGTTGACAAAAAATGTTGTTGGCGTTTTACGCTTTAATGGCTGGCTTAGGCGTTCAGGCATGATGCTTAATGCAAAACCATTGTCATACCCGCTTGTTTTCATTGCTTTCAGGCGTTTAGCCATCGTTTCAGCGTAACAATGCTTGCATCCTGCTGACACCTTATCGCAACCTGTCGTTGGATTCCAAGTTTGTTCAGTCCATTCAATTTTTGAAACACTAGACACGCGCATTTACCTCTGACATTTTAGTTTATCCAATATTGCATCATCGTAATGATTAAGAATAATACTGTTAAAAAATACAGTATAAAAGTAAAAGCCTTTATAAAACAATATTCCAAGTTAGAAGTTTATAGGCTATAGCACGGTAGGATGGGTAGAGGCGTGCCCATGAACCTGTTTTAATGGCAAAACCTTCCCGCACCGAAACCCATCATTCATCCCTCGAAATGATGGGTTTCGCTCCGCTCTACCCATCCTACAACCACAACTGAATTCAATCCCTCTCCCGCACAATCTGCGCAGCGATGTGCTCTGACAATGCAGCGATGGTTTGGCTCATGGCATGAACGAGGGCGGCGGTGTTGGCGGGGGAGGCGGTTAAGGCTTGATGATGCACTAGGGTGTCTTTGTAGATGATTTTGCGGTCTTTGGGGACGAATAATCGCCAATGCGCGTTGAGATCAACGCCGTCTTGGGGTGCTCCGATAAAATGGTTGACCACCACGTTTACTAGAATATCGACGTGTTTCGGGGCTTGGCTGGGATAGATGTAGACCTGTTGTAGACCAAGGCGTTGGGCGAGATCGCGGGCTAACACGCGGGTAAAGTTATCCGTCAAGGGTTCTGCCCAGCGTTGGCCTTTAGTCTGTTCGAGTTGGTTGTCGTTTTTGCGCAGCATAATCCGAAAGCTTTTGAGGTATTTCGGCAATTCGACGGGTTTTAAGGCGACTATGGGTAAAGGCTTTGCGGTTTGTAGGGTTTGACCGGATAGGGATGACAGCAGGTATAGTTCTGGATCGCCGCCTAAGCTGGAGCAACCATTGAGGAATGCGAACGCGAGAAGGCTAGAAAATAGGGGGTACACCTTCCAGGTTTTGAAAACCTGGAAGGTGTGCGTGTTGACACTTATATCATTCTGATTCTTTCTCATTCTCACTCTCCTAAAATCAATGATGCGGGGTTACGTTCTAGCGCTTCGAGCAGGGCTTGCACGGATGCGGTGGCATCTTGAATCGCCCGTAAGGTGGTGGTGGATTCGTAGTATAAGGGCGAATCTGTGTCCAGGCCGTCCATGACGGTGCTCATGTCGTTTAAGCTGGATTTGAGTTGTGTCGATAAGTCGTTAAGCGCCAATAAGGTGCCGCGCACTTGAGCTAACGTTTTATTCACATTGTTGGGGATGGCTTTGATGCCTTTGGATTCCACTAGGGCACGAGCGCTGGCGACGGTTTCGACCGCGTTGGAGAGCAAGGCTTCTAGCGGTAGCGCGTTGAAGCGCTCAAAGGCTACATTGACTTTATCGGTGATTTGGTTGAGTTCGGTGGCGACGGTGGGAATTTCGGGATAGGGGTCTTTGTCCATGAATGTGGGCGCTGCGCCTTCTGGCAACATTTTGAGCGCGACGAATAATTGCCCGGTGAGTAAATTTCCGGTTTGCAGTTGTGCGCGTAGCCCTGATTGCACCGCTTGTGCCAGCATGGCTTGATAGTCGTCACTGCCGTTCATGCCGATGCGTTCGGGTTGCAATTCGACCAAAATCGGAATGTAGGCTTTGTCGATGCCGTCGTCGTAGCGCAAGCTGACTTCGATGACTTCGCCTACGGGCACGCCAAGGTATTCGACGGGGGCGCCGGGTTTTAAGCCGCGTACTGATTCGTGGAAATACAGCACACAGGTGATGCGGTGGGTGAGTTGTTCGGTGTAATACTGTTCTCGCGCCGCTGTTTCGTCATCGAACAGGGGGAATTCGGTGTCGCTCGCCACGGTTTGACCTGCGTTTCCGCTGCTGAGTGCGGCGAATGCGATACCGCCTGCGAGCATGGATTCTAGCGATTCGGTACGTAATTCAATGCCTTCGCTGCTTAAGGTGGCTTCAATGCCGCTGACGTTCCAAAAGCGAGTTTTTTGAGTAATTTGACGATGATGCGGGGCACGAATAAATACACTGAATTCAACGCCTTGATAATCTGCGCTGAATTTTCGGGCTTCTACTTGTCCCACCGCAATTTGGCGAAAATACACGGGCGATCCCACCGAGACTGAACCCGCCTTGTGCGCTTTTAGAATGAGGCGCAAACCTGGCGCGTTGCTTTCGGTGAGCGGTGGATTTTCCAGGCCAATGAAATGCTGCGCAGGCTGCCCTTTGAGCACCACGTCGGCTTGAATGTAAGCGCCTGAAAATAAAGTGCCTAAGCCCGATACGCCGCCGAGACCAATTTGCGGACGCACCACCCAAAAACGGGTGTTGTCATTTAACCAAGGTTGCGCTTCTTTAATCATCCGCACGCTGACGATCACGCCGTCTAAATCATCCGCCAAGCGAATACTTTTAACTTCGCCGATGTTCATGTCTTTGTATTTCACCCGCGTCACACCGGCTTCGATGCTTTCTGCGCTGTTAAATTGCAGGCTGATTAACGGCCCTTGTTCGGCGTAATGATGATACGCCAGCCACACCGCCAAGCCTGCGGCAAACAGCGGCACCAGCCACGCCAGCGATAGGCTGCGATGGTTTTCCGAAGGCGTTTCGATATGCGGCGTAGCGAGTGTCACCTCGGTGGGCGCGTCGCTGGTTGCGTCGGTCGTTGCAGGTTCATTCATGGACGTTTATCCCATAATAAGCGCGGGTCTAAATGGATGGCAGCGATCATGGTAAACACCACCATCATTGCAAACGCGCCTGCGCCCACGCCAGGAATCACTTGTGCCAGTGACCCAAATTGAATGAGGGCGGCGAGAATGGCGACGACAAACACATCGACCATCGACCAACGCCCGACGAATTCCACCAGATGATAAAGCCGATGCTGTTCTTCACAGCCTGCCTGTTTTTTCAATTGAATGCTCAGTAGCAAATAGATCATGACAAGAAATTTTAAGAGGGGAATTAACACGCTGGCAATAAACACCACCGCCGCCACGGAATACGCATGATGTTGATACAGCATCAACACGCCGCCGATAATCGTGCTGTCGGAAGTTCGCCCTAGATAGGCGTTACGCATAATCGGATATAGGTTAGCAGGAACATACAAAATCATCCCCGCGATCAGCCACGCCCAAGCGCGTTGTAGGCTGTGGGGAATACGCTCATACAGCGCTGCACCACAACGCTGACAATGCGCCGTACCCGCTAAATGCAGCTTGCCGCAAGCCGAACAACGCCAGATACCCGCTTGCGCGGCGGTTAAATCACTCATTGGATACACACCTATGAAAGGTCAACAGCTCATTTTCTAACATGATGATGGCGCGTGTTCGAGCCGATGCCACACCGTGTCGTCATCCAACACCAAACGGACTGTCGTTAAAGTGAGCACCAGCGCCATTAAACCCCAAAACGCCACGCCTAAAATCATCGTGCCCATGGCTGCGAGTTTAATCAACGCCACCAGCGTACCGAGCAAATGAATCTCCGCCATGCTCCAGGGTTTCAGCCATTCTGCCAGACGGTATAAAGCCATCGCATACCGCCAACGACGATTCATCCCCAACGGCAGCAACACATATAACAGACTGACAATCCGCAATAAAGGCGCACACAGCAAAATCGCAAACGTAAACAACGCAAGCCCCGGCATCTGGTGTTGATACAACTCCGTGATACAGCTCAACAAGCTGATCTCGCGCAATTGCCCTTGCGCCTCAATCGCCATAAACGGAAAAACATTCGCAATCCCATACAGCAGCAAAGCCGCCAGACTCAACGCCGCCGCTTGCTGAATACCAGCGGGTTTATGGCGATACAGGACGGCATGGCAACGGCGACAGCACGCGCTTTGCCCCACCGCTAAATCACGTTTGTCATGCAGCACATCGCATTCAGGGCAGGCGATCAAATGTTCGAGATCAGCTTGGGAAAAAGTGGGAAAGGGTTTGTGACTCATCCTATACATCCAGTTTGAAAATAATAGTGTTTTATCATTTGTAAGCGGTATAAATCGATGGCTTTATCAGCCATAAAAGTTATGATCATTTTGGCGAATAAGGCTCCACTACTCCGCACAAAATCAAACATTATAATGCGCCTCTATCCATCCTACCGTGCTGAGCAGATAGTCAACGTAGATTTCTAACGTGTCGTTTTTCATGTGAAAAATTTACCACAATATATTTAGCAGCGCGTAACGTGAGTTAGTAAAATCAAACAAAGTAGTGATTGATGCAGTGAGGAATGAACCTCGTTAATATGGAATATTGCCCACCCTTTGAATACTGTAGAAGCGAGAAACAATGAAACCCTGTAGAGAATGTCAGCATCAAATAAGTGAACAAGCCATCGCGTGTCCGGCTTGTGGTGCTCCGTACCCGGCAAAGGCCGAATGGAATGGTTGGGGGTTTGAGTACAAGTCGAAAATGACATTGCTCGGTCTTCCGTTGCTTCATATTTCCTTCAAATATCGTCCGAACAAAGTGCCTGTCGTCGCTGTTGGTGTCATTTCAGTAGGCCAATTTGGGGTTGGAATATTTAATGTGTCCCAATTTGGGGTGGGTGTTGTGAGCATTAGCCAATTTACCATCGCTGCATACGCAGTCGCACAATTTGCTGTGGCATATTCGTGTATTGCACAATTTGGTCTTTATGTTGATCAAGGCATGGGGCAATTTGTGCGCAGCATCAGCCAGTTATGGGCAGGTTTCTAACTCCGCATCCCATCACGCACTCTACCAGACGCTTATGATTTCAATTCCATTAAACGTGCTTGGAGTCTTTCTAGTTCAAATTCTTGAGACAGTGTTAATAATTCTTGCAGCAATGGGCGTTGTCCGGCGGGGGCTTCTTGTACTTGCTGGCGCAAATATTGGTCAAGGGTATAAATATCACCATTGATTGGTTAGAGCCTATACGAAGATGGGGGATCGAAGCGAAAATTCGCTATTTTGAGGCAGGTTTTTCGGTTTTTTGAGGCGAATAGCGGGCTATTTAACGAGAAAAAGCGGAAAACCTGACCAAAAGGGCGAGTTTGCAGCCGATTATCCCGTTTTCGTATAGGCTCTTAATGTCAGCGCAGTGTCGAGTTGTTCAGGGTTTAAAGGCAGGCGGGGTTCGTTAGAGGGTTCAGGTATTGAGCCTCCTCCATATTGGAAACCATCATCATCAGCCAATGAAAAGCTGTAATCGCTATGCTGGCTCAATTTATACAATGGCCATTTTTTGCGTCTAGCAACATGAGGATGGGATCAAAACCAAGGGAATTTTTGACTGCGTTTCTTTCAGATGAGAAAGACACTATACTTAATTCCTATAAAGCATAATCATGACAAATTATTACAAAAATAATCTACGTAATGAGTAGGGAGGGTATATGCCAGAAGACATTTCACTGAATATTTTAATCGTTGATGATAATCCTAATAATATATTTAGTTTGCGCAATCTATTGGAAGACAATATCGAAAATATCACTATTTTCGAGGCAGTTTCAGGCATGGTTGCGCTCAATACCTTAGTGAAAATCCCCATTGATTTGATTGTCTTAGATGTTCAAATGCCAGAAATGGATGGCTTTGAAACGGCACAACTTATTCGTTCACGTAAAAAAAATCGCCAAACCCCCATTATTTTTCTGAGTGCAGCTTATAAATCTGAGCAATTCCAAAAGCAGGGTTATGCTTTAGGTGCAACGGACTATTTAACTAAGCCGATTGATTCTATTCAATTATTAAGTCATATGCGTTTGTATATCCGCTTCATTTTGCAAGAGCGAGAATATAATCGTGACTTGGAAAACCGAATTTTAGAGCGCACCCAGGCTTTACGTGAAGCCAATAAAAAAATGCGTGAAGAAGCCTTTGAACGTGAAAAAGCCCAGCAAGCTGTGGAATGGGCAAAAAATAACGCAGAAGCTGCGAATATGGCTAAAACACAATTTTTAGCCAATATGAGCCATGAACTGCGTACACCATTGAATGCTATTTTGGGTTATAGCGAAATTTTAAAAGAAGAATTAAGCGAAGAAGGACAAATTGAACACTGTGAAGATTTGGGACATATTTATCAAGCAGGGCAACATTTATTGACTTTAATTTCAGATATTTTAGAAATATCTAAAATTGAAACAGGTCAAATAGAAGTCAATGTGGAAACTTTTTTCCTTAAGGACTTTTTAGAAAAAATAATTAAAACTATTAAACCATTTGCCGATAAAAATAATAATACATTAGAAATTAATCATTATGAACCTTCCATTCAACTTCATAGCGATCCGGCTAAGCTCCGTCATATTCTACAAAATATATTGTGTAATGCGAGTAAGTTTACACATGATGGCATTATTAAATGGACCATTTCTTGTGTACAGGTTGATGATTCAGAATGGCTGTTTTTTTCCATCGAAGATACAGGGATTGGCATTGAACCTCAGCAGCAAGCCATTATTTTTGATGCCTTTAATCAAGTTGATAATTCCACCACACGCAAATATGGCGGCACAGGTTTAGGGCTTGCCATCAGTAAACAATTTGCACATTTATTAGGTGGTGATCTTGATGTCAGTAGCCAACCTGGAGAAGGCAGTAAATTCACTTTAAAACTACCCATGCAAAGTCCATTTAATCATCAGGAGAAGGCATCATGATTGGATTTAAACATTTGAAAATAGGTAGTAAAGCGATTCTTCTCAGTACCCTTTTATTCAGTGTCGTATTGAGTTTAATTTCTTTCAGTATTGCTTATCAAGTCGAACAATTTGCAGAAAAAATGGCAGAACAAACGGTACAAAAAACCGTTGAGCGCTATACCAATGCTTTATATACCTCAATAGGTGAGCCCTTACACCAAGTTCAAGTTTTATCTGATACATTTCAAAGTATTTTAAATATAGATGTGCTCGATATTAAAGAACAGCATGTCGATAAAATATTAAAAGATTTTATTCATCATCACCCTGACTATTTAGGTGTTTGGCTCGTACTCGATGTTGACGAAAAAAATACCGAACAAGCTTGGCGATTTAATTCTTATTGGGTTTTAGATGTCAATAAGTTCCCTAAAAAAGAACCTGCCGTCACTGTAGAATCTATGCAAACCGGGGATTATTACCAAATACCTAAACGAACCCTGCAAGCGACAATTACAGATCCTTTCTTATATCCCGTGCAGGGTGAAGATGTTTTAATGAGTACCATCGCTACTCCCTTGTTAAATAAAGAAGGGCAGTTTATGGGGATTACTTCTATTGATATTGAGTTAAAAGCCTTAGCTAAAAAACTAAAAGAATTCAAAAACATTGATTTTAATAATATTGCGATTGATTTCTATTCGAGTAATGGCACTTTAGTGTCTGGACAACACAAAAAAAATATTGGCAAAAATATCAAAGAAATAGAAAACGCAGACTTTGCTGAAGCCATATTAGAACATCAAAGCTTTTCTACCAATCGATTTTCTGAACAAACCCAAGAAACCATGATCAGCTATGTTATTCCTGTTAGCTTAGGTTCAAATAGCCAAAAATGGATGATAGCGATTCATATTCCAGAACAAGAACTCTATTCTATGTCTCGCCAAACACTGACATTAATTGGGGCTAGTGGGGTATTGGGTATTATTTTAATCATCTTCAGCATGTATTTTTTTGTTAAAAGTTTTATGTCTCCCTTATTAAGAGTTAATCGACAACTGAATGCTTTATCTTTAGGTAAAACATTGAATGATGATGATATTGAGTATCATGCTGAAGATGAAATTGCAGAATCAGTCAGCTATACAAAAAAATTGAAACACAGTATGAATGATACGATTCAAGTGGCAAACAGTATTGCCTCTGGTGATTATACTCAAACCATCACATTGCTATCTGAAGAAGATCAGCTTGGGCGTGCTATCACAAACATGACCATTAGTTTGCGTGAGGCAATGCAAAAAAACCAAATACAAGATTGGTTTAAATCAGGTCAAGCTAAACTTGCAGATGAAATGAGTGGTGAACAAGATATTATTCATTTGGCTGAAAAAATAATTAACTTCTTAGTCCCTTATTTAGAATCTCATGTTGGTATTTTCTATATCTATGAAGAAGAAAAAGAACCTGAAAAAAACAATGATGATACAAAAAATGTTGCTGTTTTACGCATTATCGCCACTCATGCTTACGTAGTACGCCGTCATTTTCAAAATGATTTTTGTGTTGGTCAAGGTATTGTTGGGCAAGCTGCTTTAGAACGCCGCTTATTTATGGTTACGGATGTGCCTGAAGGCTATATGCCAATACAAAGCGGGGTGGGTGAATCCACGCCAAAAGCAATATTAGTGATGCCCTTGTTACATGAAAATGAAATAAAAGGTGTGATAGAAATTGCCTCTTTACAGCCTTTTAGTGAAACACAATTAGAGTTCTTGAACCAAATAAAAACCACAATTGCAACAGCCGTACATACTGCTGAAGCAGGGACTAAAGTACAAAAATTATTAGAACAAAGTCAGCATCAAGCCGATGAGCTTCGGGAACAATCAGAAACCTTACAAGCTCAACAACAAGAACTTAAACAAACCAATGAAGAATTGCAGGCACAATCTGAAGAGCTACAAGCTCAACAAGAAGAACTCAGGCAAGTCAATGAAGAATTAGAAACACGCACCTTAGATTTAGAAAAACAACGTGAAGAGATAAAAAGAAAAAATGATGAACTGCAAAATACACAGGAAGTGATTGAAACAAAAGCTAAAGAACTAGAGTTAGCCAGTAAATATAAATCTGAGTTTTTAGCCAATATGTCACATGAATTACGTACTCCATTAAATAGCATGTTGATATTGGCGCAGCTATTAGAGAAAAATAAAGATGGTAATTTAAGTGAAAAGCAAATGGAATACGCGCAAACCATCTACAATGCGGGTTCAGACTTGCTCAATTTAATTAATGAAATATTAGATTTATCTAAAGTTGAAGCAGGTAGATTAGAAGCCAATATTACCGAAATTATTTTGCCTGACTTAATCCATGATACAGAAAATAACTTCCGGCATGTTGCAGCAGAGAGAAAACTAGATTTCCATATCAATGTTGATAATGAGAAATTAAATAAAATCTACAGTGATGAGCAACGCCTTAAACAAATTATCAATAACCTTTTATCTAATGCCTTTAAATTTACTGCACAAGGCAGTGTTAGTTTAATTGTTCAAGAACTTAATCAAGCGGTATCTGGTTTAGCATTAAAACCTGGAGAGGCATTAAGCATTCAAGTAAAAGATACAGGAATTGGTATTCCTGAACATAAACAAAGCATTATCTTTGAAGCCTTTCAGCAAGCTGATGGTACAACCAGTCGAAAATATGGCGGAACAGGTTTAGGTTTAGCCATTTCGCGTCAACTTTCCCGCTTACTAGGTGGAGATTTACGCCTGCATAGCGCCAAAGGTGAAGGCTGTACATTTAATTTATACCTACCTAAACGCCTACATGGTTCTAGCAAACAAGCCATTGTTGATGCCCCTCGTACACCGACTGTCTCAAATCAAAAACCTGACAATAGCCATGTAGTACATCCAACAGAAGTAGAAGAAACCGAAATTCATGATGATAGAGAACAGCTTAAAATTGATGCCCCCCGTTTATTAATCATCGAAGATGATAAAGCCTTTTCTCAAGTTTTACTTGATTTAGCCCATGAGCGAGATTTTTCTGTCATTGTTGCAGGCAATGGCAAAACAGGTTTGGAATACGCAACTACATATCGACCTAATGCCATTATTCTTGATTTAGGTTTACCACAAATGGACGGTCTCAGCGTTATGGAAGCCCTAAAAGATAACGTTGATACACGTCATATTCCCGTACATTTTATTTCTGCCAGTGATGAAACGCGACAATTAAAAAATATGGGTGCCATTGGTTATATTCTAAAACCTGTCAATATGCATGAACTCAGTCAAGTATTCACTAAAATACAGTGTTTTATTAATAAAAAAGTGAAAAATGCGCTGATATTTAGTGATATAGAAGCACATTTCAAACAAATTGAGGGGTTAATTAAAAATGAGGATGCACAAATCAAAACCGTGCAAACGGTTGAACCACTGATTGAAATATTAAAAACGACCGATCAAGATATGCTAATCATTGATGCTCAAGCCAATCAACATAGCAGCTTAGATATACTTGAACGCTTCATTATTGAATCAGTCAATATTCCAATTATTATTTATTCAGAGCAAGAACTCACTGAGGAAGAAGAAGAGAAAATCAATAAAACCCAAGATAAATTAACGATTAAAGCAGTACGTTCCGAGCCTCGTCTATTAGATGAAACCACTTTATTCTTGCATTCTGTAGAGAATAAATTACCGGAAGAAAAACAAAAACTGATCAGAATGGTGCATGATAAAGATGCATTATTTAAAGATAAGAAAATATTTGTTATTGATGATGATATGCGCAATACCTTTGCATTAACCACAACCTTAGAAGATAAAGACATGGAAGTGCTGGTCGGAAACAATGGCAAAGAAGCCTTGAGTTTACTAGAACAATATCCAGATGTTGATTTAATTTTAATGGATATTATGATGCCACAAATGGATGGTTATGAAACCATGCGCACCATTCGTGAACATAAAAATTTCCGCCATCTACCTATTATTGCTTTAACAGCCAAAGCCATGAAAGACGATAAAAGAAAATGTCTTGAAGCAGGCGCTAATGATTATTTAAGCAAACCTGTTGATATAGATAAACTCCTCTCCTTAATGCGCGTATGGTTATATCAATAATACAAAAAATGATGTTGTAGAGAGAATAAAGTTTTAAAGTCTCTACCCTAGTTTTCAATGTTTCTACTCCATCGTTTTCACGTATTACATCAACAGCGCCTGCACGTCATCTGTTTAAAAAAGGGCTACATGGGAAAAATAAACCAGTGATACGACAGATATGATAGGTTTCAAAAACCTGTCATATCTTAATCACGATATACCAGTAGCACTGAAATATTATCCATATATCAGTACTGACCGCAACGCGGTCAAGACGGTATTCCCATGCGGCGCATGGGAATGAGTTAAACATCGTTTCGCTTGCGCTCTTTTGCACCGTTTGCGTTGCCTTTTAAAGCGGATGATTTGAGTTGTACAACTGAGATCATTTCTCTATATCAATGCAGCGCATTTGAAAGCTGCACATGCAGAACTGGACTCCGGTCGTTCAATCGGAAAAATTGTTTTGCAGGATTTTTAACGGTAAAGGATGACCTAGGCTCTGTTGACATTTGGAGGCTGGCGGCTTTTTGCCCCCTTTCCGTGCTGACGGCGTTATTTTTTTCTACCTATAAAATGCATGGCTACGTCGAGTGTCTTGTCAGCTCAAAAATGTGGCTAGAAATCCAATCAGCCTCAAATCTCAACAGAACCTAGGAAACATAAATACCCATGTCCCCATTTAAAACTATTTTGATAACGGGTTCCACCGATGGCATTGGCCTAGAAACCGCTAAAATGCTGGTATCACAAGGCCATCAAGTGCTGCTACAGGGTCGCAATCCAGAAAAACTGAAGGCCGTGAAAAAAACTGTCATCAGTTTATCAGGGGGTCAGCCTATTGAAGGATACCTGGCTGATTTATCGCGTATGGCGGATGTTGAGCGTCTTGCAAAAACGGTAATTGAAAAGCACGCTATACTGGATGTGTTAATCAACAATGCGGGTGTTTTCAATACCCCCCATCCCATCGCACAAAACGGGCTTGATGTGCGCTTTGCAGTCAACACCATTGCCCCTTATCTATTGACGCAACGACTTTTGCCATTGATGGACTCAACGGGACGGGTAATTAACCTTTCCTCGGCTGCTCAGTCACCCGTTGATTTAAAAGGACTGGCAGGACACGTCAGGCTGTCTGACATGGCGGCTTATTCACAAAGCAAATTAGCGCTAACCATGTGGTCACGCAGCATGGCGCTTTCGCTGACAGAAGATGAGCCTGCCATTATCGCGGTTAATCCAGGTTCGATGCTGGGTACCAAGATGGTCAAAGATGCCTTTGGTGTGGATGGTGGTGATACTCGTATCGGTGCGGAAATATTGACTCGTGCGGTACTGGCAGATGAATTCTCAGCGGCTTCTGGACAGTATTTCGACAACGATTCAGGTCGATTTGCGGTGCCTCATCCCGACGCACTGGATGCACAAAAATCTGCACAGGTGGTGCGAGCTATCGAAGTTATTTTGGGTAGAATCAGTGATGTTAGCTAAAGTCTTTGTTTGCGCATCAAGAAAATGGCTGCGGATAGTGGGCATTGATCGAGAAAGCATCTGGAAGGCTTATAGGCTCTTAGCATCGGAAGCCGCGAGGAGGGGGGTACTCGCTCATGGCTTAAAAAGCTGCAATGATGCTTATGATTTCAATTCCATTAAACGTGCTTGGAGTCTTTCTAGTTCAAATTCTTGAGACAGTGTTAATAATTCTTGCAGCAATGGGCGTTGTCCGGCGGGGGCTTCTTGTACTTGCTGGCGCAAATATTGGTCAAGGGTATAAATATCACCATTGACGGTTAATGTGAGTGCCGTGTCGAGTTGTTCAGGGTTTAAAGGCAGGTGGGGTTCGTAAGAAGGCTTAGATTCCAAGTATTCCGCATATTTCCAGTGAATCGGTAAGCAGTATTCTAATTCAGCTAATAATTCGCTAAAGCATAGGGGCTTGCTCACATGTGCGCAGCAACCGGCTTGTAATGATCGTTGTTTTACTTCAGAAAAAGCGCTGGCGGAGATAGCGATAATGGGCAGGCTTAAAAAGGCACTTTGTGTACGAATGCGTTGTGTTGTTTCTAGGCCGTTGAGACCTGGTAGGCGTAAATCCATCAGTACAGCATCAGGCGGGCAGGTGGCTTGTTCTAAAAAGGCTAAGCATTCTTCGCCGCTACCGACTTCATGCAGTTCAAATTTCAAGGGTTTTAATAGTTGTTGTAAAACCACTCGATTGTCGGCGATGTCTTCAACAACCAATAAGCGCACTGGGATGTCTCCTTTTAGGCGTTGGTAGCCGACGATAGGACGAGTGGGTAGCGGATGGCTGAGGTGAGCTTCTTCCAGAGTGGAGACCACTTCAGCGGGTAATCTCACCTGAAAATGGCTGCCTTGTCCTTTGCAACTATGGACTTGGATGTCGCCGTTCATGAGTTGGACTAAGCGCCGTGTGATGGATAGCCCTAAACCCGTGCCTTGGGTTTTATGTTCTGCGTCTCCGACCTGAGTAAAGGCTTCAAAAATGTGGGATAACTCGTCGGTGGACATGCCCGCGCCACTGTCTTCCACCGCAATATGCAAGTGCCCTTGTGCAAAGTTCACACTTAAACGCACCCAACCTTGTTCGGTAAATTTCACGGCATTACTGAGTAAATTCATCAGCACTTGGCGCAAGCGTTTTTCATCGCAATAGAGACGGCGGGGTAAATCAGGGTCGGCTTCATACAGCACTTGCACGCCTTTTTGTTGTGCTCGCATACGAAACATTTTGCTTAAGGTGTCAAAAAAAGTTTGAGTGTCCCAGGTGTTGGGAAAGAGTTCAAAACGTCCTGCTTCGATTTTGGCTAAATCTAAAATATCGTTAATGAGTGTGAGTAAGTAATCACCGCCATGCCGAATGCTATGTATTTGACTCAGCTGGTTTTCTGATAAGGCATCCATTTCTAGAATTTGCGCAAAGCCTAAGATGACATTGAGCGGGGTGCGCAATTCATGGCTCATATTGGCTAAAAAGGCACTTTTTGCTCGGTTAGCGGCTTCTGCGGCTTGTTTTGCTCTTAATAACTCGGCTTCTGTTTGTTTATTGCTGGTGATATCAGAGGCGATTTCTAAACGCACTAAGCGGTCTTTTTCATCCCACACAATGGCGCTATCTGAACATTTCATCCACATTCCATTTCGGGTATTTTGAAATTCCCACACATAGGTGCCGGTGGGTGTGCCTTCTGCATCTAACAGCTTGTCATTCGTGCAAAAATCACAAGGGCCGTGTTGGTTTTTTTGCAAGACTTGCCAGCAAATCTGCCCGACATCAGCTTGATAGAGGGTTTTAAGCTTATGATTCACATACAGCAATTCATGTGTTTGCATATCGGCGACATAAATCACCGCATCAATACCATCCAATACGGCAGTAAAACGTGTATGAGCACGTTCTAACGCGAGTTCTGTGCATTTTTTCTCAGTAATATCTTGCACCGTGCCTAGCATAGACAGCGGTTTATCTTGGCTGTCGTAGGTGACGGCACCGCGCTCACGTACAAAGCGCACCTCACCATCAGGACGCACAATACGATGCTCAATATCATATTCTCGATCAGGATGATTCAAGGCTTGTGAGACGGCAGCGTCTACTAAAGCGCGATCATCAGGGTGAGTACCTTCAATAAAGGTGGCATACGTGGCGGTCAATACTGGCTCAGTAAGACCAAAAATCTCATACACCTCATCAGACCATTGCAAGCCGCCCGTGACGAGATTCCATTCCCAATTGCCTAAATGCGCAATGGCTTGTGCTTTGTTCAAACTTTCATGGCTATGTTGTAAAGCCGCCTGACTGTACTGTAAAGCTTGAGTGCGTTGCTGAATTTCAGCGTTTAAGCGCTCGGTCATGAAGCGAATGGTGAGATATAACAATATTTCAATCGCACCATAAGCCAGCACAGCAAAAATGATATTGGTGCGTACCGAGGTCTGTAAGTCAGCGACTTCTTGTTCGATATCACCCCATAACACGACATGGCCCACATGCGCAGATGGGGAGGTCTCCTGATGTCGATAATCGTAGAGTGGAAAATGTGTCGCCATCAGATATTGCTGTGGTAAAGCTAAGACCTGGGTGTGCAATGAGGTGTTGTCAGGTAGCTGAAGTCGGGTTTTAAAGGCGAGCCACAATGGCTCAAAAGCGGCTACATTTGAGGTCGCTTCAAGCACATATGAATGATCTTTAGAAAACTGCCAAACCCGTGTTTGAGAGGGTGTGAAATGAGTGCGTTTCTCGACATATTGGGTGTGTAGGAGGATAGCTATCTCACCGTGCAATTGTGTGCCTAACACGTTTAACATAGACGTAAAAGAAGCGCCTATTTCTAATGCACCAATATGTTTGGATTGCCCATTGACTTCAACAAACACGGGAGCCACACCACGCAGACTGGAGTAAGTGTGCCCCGTTTCAAAACCTGAACGGGCTTGTTGATCTTGATGGGTATCCAGCACCATCGAACGCATTTGATCCAAACGATCACCAAATGTCTCTGGGCTATGCATGCGTAAAAAACTTAATGCCTCTGGTGCGAGATAAAAGTGCAATTGGTGAATGCCCAATTGTATTTGCATGTGCTGCCAAGTGGGCTGCAAAGCGTCTAATAATTGCTGCCGGATACGCGCAGCTTGTGTTTCTCCAGCCCCGCCACCTTCGTATTCAACGGCTAACTTCGCTTGCCCTAACCACCGCTGAACCTGCTTATCTTGGGCTAAAAAGGTCGCCATGCGTTGCAGGCTAGTGAGTTCCATATTGAGGGCTAATTGATAGGCGTGTTGCTGTTGCTCGCCCCGCTCTTGTATAGCATGGTTAAACACGCGATGTGCCATCCAATAATTAGCGGCAACAAACCCCACATCCGTTAACAGTAATAACAGACTGAGTAATGCAAATATTTTTTGAGGTTTGGATAGTCGCATCATGGACACGGAACAATAATACCAACAGCTATTTTGCAAGTA
Organism: Thiotrichales bacterium; assembly: GCA_016744475.1. Taxonomy (GTDB): domain Bacteria; phylum Pseudomonadota; class Gammaproteobacteria; order Beggiatoales; family Beggiatoaceae; genus BB31. The sequence continues at coordinate 34,034 of JADGEH010000005.1, forward strand.
ATGAGTTTTATATTTGAATTTACTGTGCAAAGAACATCTCTACTTCACATGGGGCACTGGAGGGGCATATGACGAATCGTAGATATTAGAGCCTATACGAAAACGGGATAATCGGCTGCAACTCCGCCCTTTTGGTCAGGTTGTCCGCTTTTTATCAACACACGCCCGCTATTAGCCTTAAAAAACCGAAAAACCTGCCTCAAAATAGCGAATTTTCGCTTCGATTCCCCATCTTCGTATAGGCTCTTAAGCAGGCGTGCTATTTTCAAATCCTACAACACGATCAATAGAACCTATGCTTAATTGTAACCAAGGTCTCGCTGATTGCTGGGTTTTTGGCTGAATTTAAAAGATGCAGAACGCTACCTTATTGACTGGGATAAAAAAACCTTCCAGAACACCTGGAAGGTTTACACGAATCTCGACGGAGGCGTGCTCAGATAGCCGCCTCCCAGTCTTCAAGAACCGAGCTTCTTATGACTAAACAGAGGTAGCCCCTTAATCAGTTCCTACCGTCAGGCTAATATCACAGTCTGTAGTGTGTTTTTGACATACGTTTAAAGCTTCTAACTGTGCATCTTGTTTGTATCGCCCCCAACCCGTTCCAAAACCATTTTCACCTTCGGCTAAAGCGGCATAAGCATTTTTGAACCAGAGTTCAATGCCACATTCATTGCCTTCATGCTCTAATTCTTCTACACAACTGTCTAAAGCCGCTTCTTCTGCTTCAGCCTGTGAATCATAATTGACCGCATAACCATGCACGCCTTCTTCTAGAGAATAAGCAATAGCACCATATAAATCCCCTGCCATAGCAGAGGAAGTCATCACACTGGCCGCACAGAACACCAGTGTTGAAGTAAGAGTGGATATAGAGTGACGCATAAAGACCTCCAGGGTGTCATAAAGCCGTTTTTCACTGCTTTATCAAATATGAAATAAAAGTGGTTTATAGCCAAAGTACATCATTTATAGACTTGCGATAGAGCCAAACCCAAGACTGCCAGCCCTTGAAGGACTGGCAGCCTTAACAACTATAGGGATAATATTTCAGTTGTACGACTCAGAGCCTATACGAAAACGGGATCATCGGCTGCAAATCCGCCCTTTTGGTCAGGTTTTCCGCTTTTTTTCGTTAAATAGCCCGCTATTCGCCTTAAAAAACCGAAAAACCTGCCTCAAAATAGCGCATTTTCGCTTCGATTCCCCATCTTCGTATAGGCTCTCAAGCTATTCACTTTAAAAGGCCACGCAAACGGCGCAAGAGGCGCAAAAGAACGCCAGCGTTTCCAAACGATGTTTAACTCGTGTTCCCATGCGCCGTATCACTATAGGGACAATACATCAGTGATACGACAGACCTAGCAGGTTTCAAAAACGAGTCTGGTCTTAATCACTATGCCCCAGTACCACTAAAATATCACCCCTATATGAAAGGTTTTTTTCACTTGAATAAAAGCACTATAGGCTCTAAGTATTAATCCACCTGACTGGCTGCGTATACGGTGTTTTCCAACAAGGTGGCAACGGTCATCGGCCCTACGCCACCTGGTACAGGGGTGATCCATCCGGCTTTTTCCTGTGCTTGCGCAAAATTCACATCGCCGACCAGCTTGCCTGACTCTAAACGATTAATTCCCACATCAATCACCAGCGCACCTGGTTTTATCCAATCGCCAGGGACAAATTCTGGACGACCCACGGCGGCGACTAAAATATCGGCTTGACGGGCTTTTTCAGCTAAATCTTTGGTGCGACTGTGACACACCGTAATCGTGCAACGTGCCATCAACAGCTCTAAGGCCATCGGACGACCCACAATATTGGATTGCCCAATAATCACGGCATCCAAGCCCGCTAAATTCTGCCCTGTTTTAGACAATAAAGTCATCACGCCTTTGGGCGTGCAAGGACGTAGCAAAGGCATCCGCAAGGCCAAGCGTCCAATGTTATAAGGATGAAAGCCGTCCACGTCTTTGTGGGGGGCAATGTGTTCAATCACCGTATCTTCATCAATCTGTTCAGGCAAGGGTAATTGCACCAAAATACCATGAATTTCAGTATCTTGATTGAGTTCATCAATCAGCTTAAGCAGCGCCTCTTGGGACGTATCTATCGGCAAATCATAGGCTTTTGACAAAATGCCAGCGGCTTCACAGGAGGTGCGCTTGCTACGCACATACACTTGCGAAGCCGGGTTTTCCCCCACCAGTACCACCGCTAAGCCAGGACGCGCCAGCCCTGCACTCAAACGGGCATCCACTTGTTGTTTAATCTCTGCTTTGAGTTCAGTGGCAATGGCTTTGCCATCAAGAATTTGAGCGGTCATGTTATTTCCTTAAAAATCAAATGTCAGAAAGTCTTGGTGGTGCCGTCAGTATTTGAAAATATCGGCTGAGAGTCCTTCGCGTTCTAAAATATCGCGTAGACGGCGCAGGGCTTCAATTTGAATCTGGCGCACGCGCTCACGGGTGATGCCGATGGCATGTCCTACTTCTTCTAAAGTATGAACATCTTTTCCATGCAGACCAAAGCGGCTCTCGACGACGGTGCGTTGTTTTTCGTTGAGTTGTGATAACCACAAATCAAGATGTTGGCTTAAGTCAGCATCTTGCAGCAATTCAGAAGGATCAGGGTTTTTATCGTCAGGAATCGTGTCTAGCAAAGAGGTATCTTGATTTTCGTTGCGTGGTGCATCCACCGAAGCAATGCGCTCATTTAAACCCCGCATACGTTTGACTTCATCCAGTGGGCGATCAAGATAGGTGGCGACATCTTCAGAAGTGGGTTCGCGTTCAAGTTTGTGGGCTAATTGGCGTGCAGCGCGGGTGTAAACATTGATTTCTTTGATGACATGAATGGGTAAGCGGATGGTACGGGTTTGATTCATTAAAGCCCGATCAATGGTTTGACGAATCCACCAAGTGGCGTAGGTCGAAAAACGAAAACCGCGTTCAGGATCAAATTTTTCGACGGCTCGAATCAGCCCTAAATTGCCTTCTTCAATCAAGTCTAATAGCGCTAACCCTCGGTTCATTTGTTGGCGGGCAATTTTAACCACTAAACGTAAATTGGCTTCAATCATGTGTTGGCGGGCTTTCATATCGCCATCCCGCGATAAACGTCCTAAGCTGATTTCTTCTTCAGGGGTCAATAAAGCGGTAAAACCGATTTCATTAAGATACATGCGCGTCGCGTCATGCTCTGTATCCGCTAATGAATGCTTCACCGCTTGCTTAATAAAATCTGCTTCAGAGTCAGTCGGGTCATCATCTAGCACCTGCGGAATCTCATCATCCATGACTTCAGTGTCTAATGATTCCAGTTCGCGCCTATTCTCATGATGTTTGAGCGATTCTGAGGATGCTTTGACGCTTTTGAGTTCTGGCGGATGCTTCATGGAAATTCTGCCTGTTAGCTGGGCGGTAAGTATTGAAGGGGATTAACGGTTTTTTCATGGCAACTGAGTTCAAAATGCAACACTGCACGACGTTGTAAGTCTAAGCCCATATCGGCAATAGGCTGTCCGCTATTGACTGATTGCCCGCTGCTGACTCGGCGGTTGCGCGTGTGGGAGTATACCGAAAGCCAAGTGGGGCTGTGTTGGATAATAATCAAGCTGCTTTCATAACCGTTCACGCCTTGACCGCTGTAAATAACTTGACCACTCGCCGCTGCTAAGACGGGTTGATTAAGTTGTCCAAAAATATTCAGGCCGCGTCGTCCGGTGCGCGTAAAAGTGGTTTCTGTCTGTCCGCGACTCGGCCATTGCCATTGTCCCTGACTGGTGGCACAAGAGGTTTGAGCGCTGCGAGTCGATTGTTGCGTGTGTCCCTGATAATTAGGCGCGACGCGACGAGTGGGAGTTTGATCAACGGCGGGCGTAGAGTTGACTAAGCTAGGCGGCGGGGCGGCGGGAGTCACCCGCAAGGTTTGCCCTGGATGCAAGGTGTAGGGCGATTGAAGATGATTCCAAGCGGCAATGCTGGCGACGCTGCGTTGATAACGCCTAGCAATGGCATACAGCGTATCTCCGCGTTGCACAGTATGGGAGCCGCTCTGGCTAAGGTGTTTATCGGTGTCGCGGGTTTCTATGGGCGCGGGGCGGTGGGCTGGAGTCTCGGTTTGAAAATAATCAATATGCAATCCGCAACCGCTGAGTAAACTCAATGCGAACAGGCTGCATACTGAGCGCATGATGCGGACTGTGTTTATGCTCAAACACAGCGCACTATCAGAGCAATAAACTGCCATTGTTTAACGATAAATCATGATGGTTTGACCCGGATAAATCGGGTACGGCGGGGCAATGCCATTCCATAAGGCCAGTTCTTCGGGTTTTTGTTGATAATGGCTTGCGATGGAATCCAGGCTTTCACCATTTTGCACCGCGTGATACACCACTTCGCCGCGTAAAGTTTTGGGTGGTGTGGATGAGCGGGTATCAGGCACCGTATTGAGATTAATCGGCACGGCGCTGATGGGTTTCGCGCTGGCGGTCATGATGCTGTGGGTTTTAGGTGCGCCAACAATGCCGGACATCCCAGACATGCCGGACATATCCATCGCTGAGAGAGGAATCACCGGAACGCTGACCACGGGTACCGTGTTTGAGGCACTCGCCAAGTTCATATTAGCCGCGACACGCAGCGATTGTCCGACGTTTAAAGGATAAGGTTTACGCAAACTATTCCAGGTCGCTAATTCTTCTACCGAGCGGTTAAAACGCCGTCCAATGCTGGATAAGGTATCGCCTTTCTTGACTTGATATTGTGCCGGAGAAGGGGTGTTGGCACTGGCTGCTGCGCTCAGAGCGCCACTGATGGCGGGGGAGACCTGAAGGTTTTGTCCCACGCGCAGATAATAAGGCGCGGGGATATTATTCCACGCCGCCACTTCACGATAATCACGTCGGTATAAATCCGCCACGCTGTATAAGGTGTCACCGCGTTGCACACGATGATAACGCGAGGTAGTCGCGGTAGATGTATTGGACAGAGCGCTTAAAGGCTGGCTGGGCGTAGCGTTCATCACGCTGAAACTGCTGCTAGAAGCACCCGCAGACACTTGCAGGTTTTGCCCTACGTGCAAAGGATAAGGGGGTGAGAGACGGTTCCAGGTGGCTAAATCTTGATAACTCACGCCATGACGTTGCGCCACCAAAGACAAAGTATCGCCGGATTTCACCGTATACATTGAACCCTGACCCACGCTGCCCGTGACAGGCGCACTCACCTCACGCGGCATTCCGGTTTCCCAATCAAATTCCAACACAGGCGTATTATCGGCGACGACCACAGGCGCTTGAGGTGCTTGTGGGACAGGCGTAGTTGAACCTACCGGGCGCACAGTGCCCGTTTCCCAATCAAACTCCAACACTTCAGGCTCTGTACGAGCAACGGGCACATGGCTGACAGGTGCCGCCTGACCCGACAATGCCAAGCGCTGCCCTGGATAAATCAAATACGGACTAGCGATATTGTTCCAGTCAGCAATCTCTTGATAAGACACACCAAATCGGTGCCCAATTAAATACAGCGTATCGCCTTGTTGTACGGTATACAGCGAGCCATTTTGCTGATTAACCACTGGAGCGCTAGGATAGGTGCCGCCAGACTCCACCACATCAGGATCGCTCGGTCCAATTTGCAAGCGGCTACACGCGCTGCTGGATAAAATCACTAACGAGACGATGGCTAATTTGCTAAATTGGTCATGAATAGGGGTTTTAGAGACTGGCAACATGAGAACAAACCTCGGCACACTGGAAAACGATAAAAACGCAACATTCTACACGGCTTAGTTAAGAGTCTATACAAAAACAGGATAATCGGCTGCAAAGCCACCCTTTAGGTCATTTTTTCGTTACACACTGGCTATTAGCCCCAAAATGGCGGCTTTTCACTATGGCTTTTTGTCTTCGTATAGACTCTAATAAATGAGCAAGAGTTAAGTTTAACATAACCTCATTTTTTACTTAAAGCAAGCACGCTAAGTCAATTATTTCATTCAAAATATCAGGAGAAAACCATGCCCGATATGTTTGCTGATTTCAATCAAAAACAAGCGAAACCTTCCACCCCATCCACGCCTCCCGTGGACTCTGCAAGCCCGCCCATGCCCACAGCCAGCGGTTTACAACAAGCGCATGGCGTGAGCTACGAAATTCTCTATTCCGGGGCTAATTCCATGCTGCGAGCCAAACTGCCCGCAGGCGGTAGCCTTAAAGCCGAATCCGGTGCAATGGTCGCCATGAGTCCGACGATGGATGTCGAAGGCAAAATGGAAGGCGGTTTATTAGGCGGCTTAGGGCGCATGTTGTCGGGAGAAAATTTCTTTTTCCAAACCCTAAAAGCCCAGCGGGGGGCGGGAGAAGTGTATTTATCCCCCGTCGCATTAGGCACGCTACAAGCCATCGACATGGATGGCAGTGATACTTACGTCGTACAAAAAAATGGCTTTTTTGCAGGCACCGAAGGCATCCAAGTCAATACCAAAATGCAAAATCTCAGCAGCGGATTTTTATCAGGACAAGGCTTTTTTGTACTCAAAATTGGTGGGCGAGGGCTATTATTTATCAGCTCATATGGCGCGATCCATCCGCTCGACATTCCAGCCGGAGAAGAATTCATCATAGATAACGAACATTTAGTCGCTTGGCCTGAACATGTCAATTTCGAGATTGAAGCGGCTTCCAGCGGTTGGATTTCCTCGTTCACATCAGGAGAAGGTCTAGTCTGTCGTTTTCGCGGTCCTGCACGGGTGTACATACAAAGCCGCAACCCAGGCGCTTTTGGCAACTGGGTACGCGGAGTCGCCAATGCGGGGGGTGATCCCGCATAATCAAGCCCCCATCGGCACCGCCGAGACGATGACAAAAGCTTGAGAGAGACTTGTTGTTCAGACATTTCGCAGGATTAAGCTACACAGACAGGATGCCTGCTCATACAATCTTACGAATGTTATGCGTAAGCTCACGATCTAGTGACAGCACTTCTTCAAGCTACCCATGCCTCAACACAGGCATAGATAAATATTCATTTTTATACAAACAACGTTATTCTATAGCTAAAGTACATCATTTATGGGCTTACAATATAGACAAATCCAAGACTGCCCGTCCTTCAAGGACTGGCAGTATAGTTCAAAAAAATTGAAGAGAATGTTTTGAGTGTCTAAACAACAAAGGACTCAAGTTTGTGGTGTCTTCTGGTCTGGTTTCTCGTTTCTCTGGTTTGTTTGGTTTTTTAATCGGCTGTTTTTTGTTGACAGTTGATTCATAAAATCAATCATTACCTTGCTAACACGGTTATCTGACAACACGACCTATTTCCACTAGAAGCTTTACTATGGCATTCTTTTTTCAATTGGCTTATACCTTAATGTTGTTCTTAGTGTTATCCACTCCTCTACAGGCGGGTGAAATACAAGAACAACATTTTAGTTCTCATCTTAGATTTGAACAACTGACCACCGATGACGGGCTGTCTTACCCCAACGTCTATCATATTTTCCAAGACAGCCGTGGTTTCATGTGGTTTTCGACCAAATATGGCTTAAACCGCTACGATGGCATGGCATTCACGCTGTACACCCACGAGCCTGATAATCCCAACAGCTTAAGCCATAACACCGTGACGATGATGGTGAAGGATAAACAAGGCTTTTTGTGGATTGGCACTTATGGCGGTGGTTTAAATAGCCTTGATTTGTCTGTAAGCACCGATGCCCCAGAGGCACAGCATTATTTTCATCAAGAAGATAACGCCAACAGTTTAAGCCACAGCAGAATCAGAAGCATTTATAGAGATAATATTTCAGTTGTACTGGAGCATCGTGTTCAAGACCTGGCAGGTTTTGGAAACCTGCCAGGTCTGTCGCACAACTGATTTATGTTCCCTATATGAAGACTTGCAAGGCAGGCTGTGGTTTGCCAGCAATGTCCAAATTTGACCGCAAGCAAAACCGCTTTAGAAATTATGACAAATTGGATGGTTTGCAAGGCAGGCAATTTCTCTATCATGCCGCCTATAAAAATGCAGCTGGAATGCTGTTTTTTGGTGGCGCGAATGGACTCAACGCATTTTACCCAGGCAATCTGCATGATAATCCTTACCAGCCCCCTGTGTATCTAACCGATTTTCAGTTGTTTAACCAGCCCGTAGCCATTGGCGCTGATTCCCCTTTACAGCAGCATATTAGCGCGACACAACAACTGAGGCTGTCTTATCAGCAATCCGTCTTTAGTTTTGAATTTGCCGCTTTGAACTATCTGGCAGCGGCAAAAAATCGCTATGCCTATAAGCTGGAAGGTTTTGATAAAGACTGGATTTACACCGACAGCCACAATCGTATCGCCAAATACACCAACTTGGATTCAGGTTCATACCAGTTTCGCGTTAAAGCATCGAACAATGACGGGCTTTGGAGCAAACGAGAAGCGGCGCTCGACATCACTGTTCAAGCTCCACCGTGGAAAACAGGCTGGGCGTATGCTGTGTATATGTTGCTGCTGATAGTGCTGGGCTTGGGGATTATTCAGCTAAGAACCAACGCCTATAAAAGAAAGTTGCAAGAACAAGCGCGGATACAACAGTTGCTAGAAAAAACCGTGGCACAACGAACAGCAGAACTAAAACAAAGCAATACCGATTTGAAAAGCTTTGCCCACAGTGTTTCCCACAATCTCAAAAACCCCTTGGGGCGCATTGAGAGTCTGGCGATGAGTTTGTTGGATACGGACAGCGCCAGCCCTGAGTTTTTGCGCCAAGCTCAGCGCATGTTGCCGAGGATTCAAGCCTCTGCCCGCCAATGCCGCTTCACCACCAATGAACTGCTGAAGTTGGCGGAAATCAGCGAATATAGGGACAATATTTCAGTTGTACTGGAGCATCGTGGTTAAGACCTGACAGGTTTTGGAAACCTGTCAGGTCTGTCGTACAACTGACTTATGTTCTCTATATGAAATTGCCCATATCTTGCGCCCAGTGAACGTCCGCGAGTGTGCAGAGCGGGTGTTGCAAGAGCTGGATACGCTGTGCATGGAAAAACAAGCAGAGATTCGCTTCAATGGATCGCAATGGCCGCAGGCTCATGCCCATGCACCGTGGGTTGAAGAAATCTGGCGCAATTATCTGAATAATGCCCTGCAATACGGCGGCACACCGCCTGCTATTGTGCTGGGCGCAAGCTGCGACGATGGGCAAGTAACATACTGGATTAGCGACAACGGCGCAGGTTTGGACGCAGAAGCGCGTGCCGAGTTGTTTCAGCCCTTTATCCGATTCTAGCCTCATCAGGTCAAAGGGCATGGATTGGGGCTGAGTATCGTCCGTCATATTGTCGAGCGGCTGGGGGGCGAAGCAGGGGTTGAGTGTCCACCTGAAGGCGGCAGTCGGTTTTATTTTCGTTTGCCGACGGCGGCTAAGGCTTAATATCTGGTCACTGAGTTTGCCAAAGTGTTGAACGTATCCATCGTAAAACCCACGAAATGGCAGATGACCTTTACGAGCCGTGGTGCATTGGTAAAAACACGAGGCGTTCAAAGCCTAAAGCCACCACCGCATAAGTATGTAAACGCAAGTTGTTATGATAGCGTTTCATTAAAGCTTGATAGTAAGAACCCAATTGTTGTTTAGCTTCATGTAATGCTTTTTCAACTAAAGGCAATGCGGCGAGTTCTTCCCGGCTTTTTTCTCTTACTTGTTGAGCGGACAACTTCAAGTCAGCCAGTTTGACATACTTAAATTCTACTACATGATCTAATAGCTGATATTTACGCATGTCAGGACGCACAATTAAACTCAAATCCGCATAACCTTTATTCAATTCTTGCTCAGAATCCATAATGTAAAAGGTATCTGAAAACAACATGATTAAAAAGGCGGTTTTAATCACCAATTCATTACTCCAGCGATAATCCCGATTATCAAACACCTGAAAATAACGGTTTTCAATAAACTCGCACAAGGGTTCAATATTGCCATGGTGATAAAAAGCATTCGCCACTTCGCGGGTGGTCTCTTTATCTTCATATTCTGGTAACAACATTTCATGCAAACGCTCAACATACAAACGTCGAATCACCAAATTCGGAATCTGCAAAGATAGCTCACCAAACTTATCCCGCTCACCAAATGTCACTACCCCCAAATAAAACAACAACGAACCCATAAATGGCTGGTCTTTACGCGCATACAACATATCATCAACCCCGAATTTATCCGATAACTCGCCAATTTTAGGTGGGTTTTCAGGGTCTAAGGTACGTGCAATCATGTCCGAGCCATGTGGCAATTTGGCAATATAATTCACCCGATTTTTATCCATCGCCAAATTACTATCCAAAATGCGGCGTGGATATTTACAATGCTGAGAAAAATAATCCAGAAAATACAACACCAAAGTCGGGTTATAAATTTTCTCTGCCGCGTCCTCATCAAAACGATAGCCATTATAAAAAGTGCGCATCATCTCCAAAGCCTCGCGGGCTTGCTCGGCAGATAAATGACATTGCAGCGCGACTTTATCAACCAATTCAACCAGTTCTGATGCATAAAAACCGCATAAATTGGCATAATCAGGGGCTAAAGTAATGTTCTTCGCCACGTTATAACCGCTACTCACATCACTCATCACCACAGGCGATACGCCCGTAATAAACACCCGATCAATACCTTGTCCCGCGCTCAAACCTTTAACCGCCTTAAACACTGTTTTCACAATGCCTTCACCACGCACCAGTGCGGGATAAGCATCAGGATGCGCTATCATCACCTCATTGGCGAAATTATCGTATTCATCAATCAGCAAATACAACTTATGCGGGGTGGCATTAATTAAACTCACTAGATTATGCAAAGACTCAATAGAGTCTTCCCGATTAATCTGTACTTTGCTTAAAGTATCGGGATAACGTACCCCCATATCACGAATACAAGCATTAATTTGATTATGCAATGCGCGTGTAATGACCTCGATTGAACCTTGTCCATCTACCATAGAGAAATCCCAACGCATGACAAAGTATTGATTATGCTTTGCCGTTGGTTGCTTCCCAATCGCTAAATGACCAAATAACGCCTCAAATTGTCCCGCTTTGCGCAAATCATAATAATTTTCCAACATGCCAAGCAGCAGGCTTTTACCAAAACGGCGCGGACGCAGAAATAGCAAATGCTTACCCGCATCTTCTTCTATTTGAGCAATATAATGACTGCGATCCGCATAGTAATAACCCTCGCTAATCAAAGCCTCGAAATCAGCAAGACCGTAGGGAAATTTAAGTTTTTTCAATACCGTCATATCATGCTCCTATTAAACCTATTCACCCAAAGATTCAGACAAACGCTCTTTGGCGCACTGGATGAACGCAGATTTTTGCTGGTGTCCAGACTTTGTTTGAACAGCAATCAATCATTCAGATTGCAATTCCCGCAAAAGCGCAAGGCTGGGCGCGTGTTGCGGGATGATGTTAAGCTGGGTTTGCAATAAGGCAATTGCGATTTCTGGAACATAACGATGAATTTCTCTGGCTTCCCAATACCCCCCATCGGCACGTCGTTTCAACCCACCAATCCCCCGCGCTTTATCATCGACAAACTCGCCTGCGTAATGCGTACCGTCTGCCCAAGTGTAAATCCCTTGACCGTGTTTCATGCCCTGCTTAAAGCCGCCTCGATAATGATGCAATCCTTGGCTGCTGCCTTGTCCGTGGGCTTTTTCATTGACAAACTCGCCTTGATAATCGCCTTGGATAGTTTCATCGGCGACAAATGCACAGCGCTCGATAACGTCCAAAAAATACGCTTCGTCGCGTTCTTGACAACTCAATCGCTCACGCGCTAGATAAGTCTTAGCCGTTGCCACTAAGGCAGCCTGCGAATCAAGCACCTGCCATAGCTTCGCAGTGTTGTCCTCTGAGGCAGTCACCAAGTGTTGACCTGCTGGCTAGGCTTTAGTCAAGTGGGACTTGAGGGTTACACTCGCACCCACTTGGGTCACTGCCATTAAGTTAATGGCAAAGCGCCTCTGGGAGTGCTGGTCTCCAGACCAGCACAAGCGGCTTTCAGCCGCTTCGCTAATCAGGAGATTAGCGATCCCAGTCTTAACAGCAGTGACCCACTGGGTAATATCAATCAATTTCTTGTGGCTTTCACCACAATCCCGAGATTCTGGATTTATCTCGGCACGAACAAACCTTGACCCGCGAGCTACCATTTAAATAACCCTATATTCGGAGAATCTATGAAATCACATATCATTTTGTCTATTTTATTGCTTGGCATTAACTTATTTTCACCCGTCCAAGCCGAAGAAATTCCTAACAATCGCATCACAGTTGATGCAAATTTTAATCTGCACATTCCCCAACTCGAATTTCAACACCCTGATGGCATCGATCATTACCGGGCAAACTTCCAATATGCTCCAGATGAACAAGGCAACGCCTTATTCATGCTGAGTGATTTTGGTGAATATGTCACCCTGCTTGATGATGTAGCTAATGACTCAACTACTGCACATGATAGTATTGATCCAGCCATTCTGACATCTGTATTTGATCTGCTCATTCCTGACGTAGGCATCATTCCCGCGCCACCTGAAGACCCACGTTGGACAGCAACACTGCAATATTACCCATTACCCAGTCCAGATATTTACTTCCGACTCACAAAACTGAGCGAAGTCAATGCAACGCCGATAGATACAGAAACTCCTGAACAAGTGAATCTGATTTCCGTTTCTTCCAGCAATACAGACCGCATTCAAGTGGACTGGATGCCAGCCAACGACGCGCAAACGTCGCATGATGCTATACGTTATTTTGTGCATGTTTCTCAACAAAGCGATTTTCAGCCTGATGCAACAACGCTTGCTTATCAAGCCACAGGCGCAGTCAGTGCCAATATTTTAGGTTTACAAGCCGATACTGAATACTACGTGATTGTAGTCGCTCAAGATGAACACGGCTTAGAAAGCTGGAGCAATCGCTTATCGGTTAAAACCGTTGAAACCGCAGCAGTGCAAAACACAACGCCGATACAAGTAAATTTAGCCGAACAAATCACTGCCATCACTGATAACCAAATTACTTATACAGCCGATGCACCCGTACCTGAAATTGGTGAACTGTTAGTCAGCAGTTCAGGCGATGGCTATGTAAAAAAAGTCGTCAGCGTCACTCAAGATAACAGCCAAACCATCGTACAAACCGAACCTGCCAGCTTTGCTGAGTTATTTGAAGATGTAGAGTTTTCTACCACAGTTAAAATGGATGCTGTGCCAGAAGCTGACAATAGTTCAGGCGTAAGCCGTCGTAGCTCTAATAACCAGCATGAAATGCAATGGTTGGATAGTGGCTTGACTTTAACGGAAAACATCACGCCTGAACTACGTCGCGTTGCACCAACGCCAATAAACTCACTACCCAATAACCTTATACGCCGCAATGTCACCATACAAAATGGCAAGCAAATTGTCACAGGTTCTAAAAACTCACAATTAATCGGTGCAGCTTTTATCAATGAAAAACCAGGGAATCATCTGCTGCATAAAATCACACTCAAAACAACTGAACCTAATATTAAAGTATGCAATATAAAAATAGTGGGGTTTACTCATGCAGAAAAAAAACATATTGCTTCACCACAAGCAGGACGATTTCTTATTAAACAAGATAGTTTTGAGCATGAAGGCAGCATTACCATTCATTGGCTTATTACCGAACAATACCTTGATACCAGCGCCTTACCATATCGCCTAAAAATAGAAGCCTATACCGATGAAGTCGATGATGGTTGTCAAGATATTTGGCATAACGCTTGGGAAGAAACCCTAGAAATGGAAATTCCCATCTATGTCACACAAGGCAATTTACCCAATACGGAGCAAAAAGCACTGGAATTTAATGGCGATTTCAACGTCAAAAATACGGTCACGATTGACTTTAAACCAGAAGTTGAAGTTGGCGTGAGAGTCAAACGAGCCTCATTACAAAGTGCAAAAATGCTGGTCAAAGCCAACATTGGCTTTAGAAACCAATTACACATTGATGCCAACGGGCAGGCCACACTGAATAAAACTTTAGCGTTCTTAGAACCGCGTAGCTTTGTCAAAATTTTTGTGATTGGTGGTATACCTGTAGTGGTACGCGGTGAATTTCGTATTGACTTAAAAGTAGAAGGTGAAGCTAAAGGCGAGTTAGCGTTAGATTTAGATAAATATTTTGGCTTTCCTAATGCTGTATTTGGTTTGCGTTATACACCTTCGACAGGCTGGTATGTAGAGAAAAACTTCAACCCAGAATACAAATTTGACATAAAAGGCGAAGGCGAAGCAGGTGCGGAACTGAAACTAACCCTCATTCCAGATTTGCAACTGTCTTTCTATGATGTTGCATCAGGCAGAATGTTGGTTGAGCCTTATTTATACGGCAATGCAGGGATTCATGGACAATTTCGCTACACCCTAGACAATGGACAAGATTTAGCCGATGCGGACTATTGGTTTACCGATTTAGAAACAGGCGGCGGTTTAGATTTGCGTTTATATGCTGGTGTGCATTTCTTGGGCTACAACCTCATCAGCTATCCTGAAGATACAAAACTCAATGAAACGGATAAGTTTAAGCACTTTACCATTATTGAAAAAACACCTTTTGCCAAATTACCCAAGCTCACTGCGAAAATTGATCAAAGTATCATCCCTGAAAGCAATTCTCGCTATATTCGTATTAATGGCACACATGAAGACGTATCGAACCCTTTCAAAAATTGGTTTGGGCCAGACAGTTATTTTGCTTTTCAACAATGGACAGAACCCAAAGTCATTGGCTTTGCTGACGATGCGCAACTACTGCCCGCTGATCAAGCTGGCAGCTATTGGTTTGATTACACCCAAGCAGGTGAATATGAATTACGTTTAGGTGGATACAGCAAAGCAGGAAAATATGTACGGCAAATAGCCAGTCAAACACTGACTTTAACCGATAATGATAATGATGGCATGGTTGACCAGTGGGAACAACGATATGGGGTTGATGATCCTGAAGGAGACCCTGACGAAGATAATTCAAATAATTTATCCGAGTTTAAGAATGGAACTTTTCCTAATGAAAAAGAGGAAAATGAAGAACCTGGTAATCAAGAAAATAGTGGAACTGATACGGACTCAGAAAATACGGGTGACAATGATATAAATAGTGAACAAACTAAAATACCCCTTACATGCAGTTGTGGTGGTTTGATGTGGCTATGTAGTCTAGCTGCTAATGGAGATGCTATCGTCACTGAAGGAAATTTATATGGAAACCCAGATGGTATGCCTGTGTATGATGAGCCTTCTGCTTGTCAATACTTAAAAGAAAAATATGAAGAGTCTCTAACAAAGCAAGGATATTATTTTGTAGACAATGAATATGAGCAAATAAAAACGCCTATTACATGTGGTTGTGGTAGTTTGATGTGGCTATGTAGTCTGGTTGCCAATGAAAATGCTATTGTCACTGAAGGAAATTTATATGGAAACCCAGATGGTATGCCGATGTATGATGAGCCTGCTGCTTGTCAATACTTAAAAGAAAAACACAGTGAATCATTAAGCCATTTAATAAGTAATGGATATTACTTTGCTTTTTAGTTTCCCTTGTTCCCACGCGCTTTGAGCTTGTAAAAGAACCTCGTTTTTTAGATTTTGGACAACGTAAAATCAATGACTTACGAAGAAAAAATGCCAATTCTGGGAGTTCTTTTATAGCCTCAGGGCGCGTGGGCACGAGGTTTAAGCATCCAACACCAGTTTGATAATCGGTGTGCGCATCCACATTAGAAACAACCCATAACCCGCCTATGTAAGGCGGCATAAGGCGCGTCTTTTTGCGCCGCCATCCGCCATTCTGCGGTATGCCACAATGTTGAGCATCATCATTGAAGCCACCAAACGGCGCATGACGCTAAAGAGGCTGTGAAAGTATTCTAAAAATAGCCGTTTTTTAGTGATTTTTTGAGCGTAAGTCATTGATTCTTCGTTGCCGAATACAGCGTATGACTGTCTTCACGCAGACTGCAACAGCCCCCCTGCGCAAACTCATCGGCATCAAAGAAACCACCCAACAAGCCTGGGCAGAAAAGCTTATGAGTCTGCGGCTAGAAGGCAAAAAAGAAGCCGAGCAAGCCAGAGAACATGGACTGCAAACGCTGACAGAAGACCGCATCACTCATTATCAAAATAGCTTTGATGCCCTCATCAGCGAGGGTGAAGCAGAAAACCCTCGCAATACCATACCCACAGGCAAACTGGGACGCATCAAACCAACGCCCGCCTACAATCTACTCGCCCGACTACGCAAGCACCAAGACGACACCTTACGTTATCTCACAAACCTAAGTGTTCCTTTTGATAACAACCTTGCTGAGCGAGAGGTACGAATGCCGACATGCAAACAGAACATTTCAGGTTGTTTCTGTTCCGACGCGGGGGCGGAAACATGTGCCACTATAGCTAAAGTACATCATTTATAGGCTTGCGATAGAGCCAAACCCAAGATTGCCAGTCCTTGAAGGACTGGCAGTCTTAACAACTGATATAATTTTGCTATATACGCTCCTATCTTTCAACGCTACGCAAGCCATCTGAAAATATTCTTGAGGCTCTCATTGATATGTTCTCAGGACCCCCCGTATGCCTGAACTTCATGTGTCAGAGACGTGAATGGTTACGATTATTATAAATATAATTTATCAGCACTATAAATACAGGACTACCGCGGTGGGATTCTCCATCATCGGTTGCGCCACTGTCACCTTGATACTGGCAGGTACCCCGCATCAAAGGCATTGATAGTCGCCACCCCCGCGCTTTGTGCCATCACCACACCGCTGTCGCTGGCAATGGCAATGGCAATGGCAAAAGCAGATGTCAGTGAGGAAGGTGAAGGTTGGAGTGATGTCCGAATAAGTGAATCTTTTGATACCCGTGTACGCACAGTCGAACGGGTACGACAACGCTTGGTTGAACAAGGTCTGGAAGCTGCGATAAACCGTGCAAAGCAGCACACAGTAAGAAGGCGTGTGCTAGATGGCGAACAAGAAGCGCACTTGGTGGCATTATCATGCAGTGAACCACCTGAAGGGCGCACACATTGGACGATGCCATTGCTGGCGGACAAAATGGTCGAGCTAAAGTACGTTGAAAGCGTTTCTGACGAAACGATGCGCAAAGTTTTAAAAAAACGAAATCAAACCCTGGCAAAAAAAAGAAGGGTGCATACCACCTGAAGCCAATGCAGAATGTGTGTGCGATGGAAGACACACTTGAAGTGTACAAACGACCTTTATTCGACCCCAGCAATGAATGCCAATCAGCGCTGGCTTTAAGGTGCGTAGTGAGGCATTCATTCCTCACTCAAATGAGCACTGAATGGCTCACTACGCGCTTCACTTGCCAAACTCAGGTTAGAATAGCCCTTTTAATCATCTGTCCTATTACTCGAAAACAGATAGAAAACCTCAGCTAACACCGCTTTTCGTCGTCGATGGATAGCTGTATCCATCAAGCGTCGATACGATGTTTTTGTATAAATACTAGGCTTTGTTGGCATTTGGGAATGAGATGGATTTTTAAGGATTTTTTGTGTCTAGCAAGGCGGTTTTTGCGCCGCAATGCTCCCCATTGCCAGCCAAAAACCAACGCGGCTAAGCACAAAAAAGACCAAAAATTCGTCATTATCCAAATATCAACAGAGCCTAAGCCCTGCGAGATGTTGAATGAAGCTATTACCTATAGATGAAACTTATGTGATTAACTTTTTGGTGCGTTTGTTACGCACGCCAAGCCCTGCCGGGTATACCGACCGGGCGGTGCATTTGGTGTGTGATGAATTAGAAGCGCTCGGCATTGATTATGAGTTGACGCGCCGAGGGGCGATTCGTGCAGAATTACCCGGTCATCAAAAAAGCCCTGATCGCGCATTGGTGGCACACGTCGATACGCTAGGCGCGATGGTGAAAGGCTTAAAACCCAATGGACGACTGCGCGTGCTGCCCATCGGTCATTGGAATGCGCGTTTTGCTGAAGGTGCGCGTTGCACTATTTATACGGATAGAGGCACTTATCGCGGCTCCATTTTGCCGTTAAAAGCTTCCGGTCATGCTTATGGTGATGAAATCGATAAGCAACCGTCTAATTGGGACAATCTTGAAGTACGGGTGGATGAATCGTGCTTTAAAGAAGAGGAATTATTGCGCCTCGGCTTTCATGTGGGGGATTTTATTTCTATTGATACCAACACTGAGTTGTCGGAGAACGGTTTCATTAATTCTCGTCATTTGGATGATAAAGCGGGTGTGGCGATCATGATGGGTGCGGCTAAAGCGGTCTGTGATGCAAAAATAGCATTGCCTGTGGATTGTTATTTGTTATTTACGATTTCAGAAGAAGTCGGTTCAGGGGCTTCTGCGGTGCTGCATCAAGATGTGGCGGAAATGGTGACGATTGATAATGGTGTGACGGCACCGGGGCAAAATTCCAGCGAATTTGGCGTGACGCTGGCGATGGCTGATATGACCGGCCCATTTGATTACCATTTGACTCGGCGTTTAATTCAACTCTGCCAAGAATTTAGCATCCCTCATCAGCGCGATGTTTTTCGCTATTATCGCTCTGACAGCGCCGCCGCCATTGAAGCGGGCAATGATTTGCGCACCTCTTTGATTTGCTTTGGTATTGATGCGTCACATGGTTATGAACGTATTCATTGGTCATCGCTAGAAGCGTTGATTCAATTGCTGATTGTGTATCTGCAAAGTCCGCCAATTTATGAACGAGATCGTCAAAGCATCGGGCCCCGCGCAGGTTTTCCTACGGTGCCGGGTTAGGACGTTGTTCTTTATCCTCGTTTCCATGCGGCGCATCACTCCATTCAGTGAAGCCCCAAAGGGGCGTTATCTCTATAGCCTAGGGCAACGCCCTAGGTTAAACGGATAGAAGAGACTCAGCCCTGAAAGGGCGATATATAGGGACAATATTTCAGTTGTACTGGAGCATCGTGGTTAAGACCTGACAGGTTTTGGAAACCTGTCAGGTCTGTCGTACAACTGACTTATGTTCTCTATAAAACGCCATGCCACCTTTTATTACGCCCTTTCAGGGCTGGGTGGGTATTATCGTTCTACCCCAGGGCGTTGCCCTGGGCTATAGGGATGCCGCCCCGTTGGGGCTAAGAGCCTATACGAAAACGGGATAATCGGCTGCAAACCCGCCCTTTTGGTCAGGTTTTCCACTTTTTTTCGTTCTAATAGCCCGCTATTCGCCTTAAAAAACCGAAAAACCTGCCTCAAAATGGCGAATTTTCGCTTCGATTCCCCATCTTCGTATAGGCTCTAAAAATCCTTATCTGAATGGCAGTGACGTTCCAGCAAGGGAACGAGAAAAAAATTTTACGCTTTGCCTCACTTCAGAGACTCGGTAATATCCTCTATCCACTTCATCGACTGCTCTGTACACAGAGCACCACCATTCATTAAGGAAAGCTCAACGTGCAACCGCTTAAATTGGCAAAGGAATTGCCAATCCCCGCCTATTTACAAGATGTTTATTGGTGGGCTTACGTACACCCTAAAGCCGTGCGTTTTTTTGAACGGCAATGGCTGGTGAATCTGATTTTATGGGGACATTTTACGCGCCTGCGGGATGCGGCATTGTCCGCTCTCAGCAGCACCTCCAGCTTGCAAGGACTCACGCTGCAAATTGCCTGTGTTTACGGCAATTTCACCCCGCATTTAGTCGCCAAACTGGCTCCACAAGCGCGTTTAGATGTCGTTGATGTGTTGCCCGTACAACTGCACAATCTCAGTCAAAAATTACCCGCCGATGCCCCCGTCAAATTGCTGCACAGCGATGCCAGCCAATTACCCTTGCCGGATCACAGCTATCAACAAGCCGTGCTGTTTTTCTTGCTGCACGAACAACCTGAAACCGTTCGCCGCCACACGTTAAGCGAAGCCTTGCGCGTGCTACAACCCGGCGGGCGCTTAGTCATTGTTGATTACCACAAACCCGCTGCTTGGCATCCGTTGCGCTGGCTCATGTGGCCTGTGCTGCACTTTTTAGAACCCTTTGCGCTAGATTTATGGCGACAAGATATTCAACATTGGCTCCCCGAGCATGCCCGCGTGCTACACCAGCGCACCTGGTGCGGCGGTTTATATCAATGCCTTAGTATCGAAAAAACCACAGAACCCGTTAAACCTCCGAGCCAGTCATGAGCAGCCACCGTTTTAGCTTTACCAAAGCCACTCTTAACAAACTGTCCAGCCCCGACAAAGGCAAACGCGCCTATTATTACGACACTAAAATCAATGGTTTCGGGATGGCGGTGACTGACAAAGGCAGCAAAACCTTTTTGGTCTACCGCAAAATCAACGGCAAACCGGAGCGCATCACCATTGGGCGCTATCCCGACATCAGTTTGGATGAAGCCAGAGCGCAAGCACACGACATCAATGCCGCCATTGCACGCGGCGAAAATCCAAACGCCGCACGCAGAAAAGACAAAGAATGGACGCTAACCTATTTGTTCTCGTTGTATCTGGATAACTACGCCAAAGCCCATAAAAAAACCTGGCAAGAAGATGCCGCACAATATCAACGTTATTTAGAAGATTGGGGCGCACGACGGCTGTCCAGCTTAAAGAAAGCCGATATTCAAGAACGCCACTTAAAAATCGGTGATGAACACGGACATTACGCCGCCAACCGCCTGTTATCGCTGCTCCAAACCCTGTTTAACTGGGCCAAAGAATGGGGCTGGGATCAGCCCAATCCCGTACACGGCATTAAGCGCTTTAAAGAAAAATCGCGGGAACGTTTTCTACAAGCCCATGAACTACCGCGTTTTTTTCAAGCCTTAGAAGTTGAAACCAACACCACTATCCGCGATTATGTGTGGCTGTCCTTGCTCACTGGCGCACGCCGTTCTAACGTGCTCGCTATGCGCTGGCAAGAGCTTCAATTAGAACAAGCTATTTGGCATATTCCTGAGACCAAAAATGGCACCTCACAGCGCATTCCTCTGATGACGCGAGCCGTAGACATTCTGCATCAGCGCCGCGCCCAACTCCCCCAAGCCGAATTTGTATTTCCCAGTCACAGCCAAACCGGGCATTTAATGGAGCCTAAAAAAGCCTGGAAAAAGCTCTTAGAACGCGCCCAACTAGAGGATTTGCGCCTACACGACCTACGCCGCTCTCTAGGCAGTTGGCAAGCCGCAACAGGTGCGAACATGTCCGTAATCAGTAAAACCCTGAATCACAAAGACATCGCCACCACAGAGATTTATGCAAGATTGGATTTAGAACCCGTGCGCGAAGCGATGGAGAAAGCCACCGCCGCCATGCTGGAAGCCACACAAGCTATTCAGCAACAGGAGAGAGGAATAGAGGAATAAGTTAGGGTGGAATAGGCGCGACGGGCGCTGGGTTAAAACTCGTTGCAACATCGCGCCGTATTCCACCAGCACAAGCTGAACTTTCATTTAAGCTCTTGCCTGGTGCCCACGCGCCCTGCGTAGGAACGTTGAGCACCGCAAAAAGCACGCGGCACAAACCCTACAGTGCTTCAAACTATTCTAAATAAAGTTAAATCCGTGCATCATTGGTGGACAAAATAAATGATGAGCCTAGGCTGCACCTATCCTACCTGCGGAGAATGTTGTGAACTCATACAAAGACTTATTTATATCCTACGGTCGCCGCGAAAGCCTCGGCTTTGTGGCGCGTTTACACCAACAACTCAAGCTCGCAGGTTTTGACGGCTGGTTTGATAAGGTCAACATCCCCGACGGTGAAGACTACGCGGCACGGATTAATCACGGCATCGAGTCGGCGCATAATTTCGTTTATGTGATGGCTCCACGGGCTTTGTGCTCGCCGTATTGTTTGATTGAACTGGAATATGCACGGGTGTTGGGTAAGCGGGTAATTCCCATCAATCAAATGGTGATTTTCCAGGCAGATGATGGCGAATTATCAGAGGGCGACAAGCAGGTGTTGCATGGTTTTTACGCCTTTCATGGACTGGAAGACCCCAACATCAACACCGCACAGCAGGTGCTTGAGCGGAGTCTTAAAGTGGTCGGGCGCACGGATTGGCTCGATGGCAAAGAAAATCTGTCGAATGAGGATTGCAAGCAGCTCGCAGCCTGGGCGCAGGCTTACGAAAATCACTGGCACAAGCACGAAGAGTTAGCGTATCTACAAACCCTAGAGTTGCCCGTGTTTGGTGACAATATAGATACGCTAGACAGTGTGATTGAGCGTATAAACATTGTGCTGGAGCGGCACACTCACTACGTCGAACAACATACCGAAGTGCTGGCGCAAGCCTTGTTGTGGCAGGCGAATCAACGTGCCACGCGCTATTTGCCCGTGGGCGAGGAACGCCATGCCGCACAAAATTGGCTGTTGACGGCGTTTCAAGATGGTGAACAAGCGCCTTGCGAACCCAGCCATGTAGTCTGTGAATTCATCTGCGAAGCACGCAAGAATGGCGAAAACCTGCTCACCGAAGCCTTTATCTGTTACGACGTGGACGATAAACCGATGCGTGATGTTGTCGTCCGCACCCTGTCGCGTCATGCCATCACAACCTGGCAACATGACCGTGATATTCAAACCGGAAGCCGCTCAGAATCAGCCATTCTTGAAGGTATTGCGGGCGCGACCAATGTGCTCTACTTTATTTCACCTCGTTCGGTGCAATCGGAATATTGCCAAAAAGAATTGGATTATGCGCTGTCTTTGAATAAGCGCATTATCCCGATTTTGTTAGAAGCCACGCCCGATGTGCCTGCGGTGCTAGACACCCTGCAATACATCAATTTTTGCGCAGAAGACGGCACTGAACACCTGCTACACGCCTTAAATCATGAGCGCAGTTATTACGAACACCACAAAATGCTGCTCACCCGTGCGCTGAAATGGCAAGCCAACGCGCAAGGCAGCGCCTTCCTGTTACGCGGGCATCATCTGGAAAACGCCAAAATCTGGCTGCGCCTCAATGAAAACCGCAGCCAACAAGCCCCCACCGCCTTACACCAAGACCTGATACAACATTCCGAAGCCCTGAAAGGACAACTGGGCACCGATGTGTTCATCTCCTATTCACGCAAAGATGGTGATTTTGCCCGTCAAATGAATATTCAACTCCAAGAAGCGGGCAAAACCACTTGGTTTGACCAAGAAAGCATTGCTTCGGGCGTGGATTTTGAGACCGAACTCTACAAAGGCATTGATAGTGCGGATAATTTCGTTTTCATTCTGTCGCCTGATTCGGTGGAATCCCAATACTGCAAACACGAAGTGGATTATGCACATGAACAAGGCAAACGCATTCTCACGGTATTAGCCCGTGACACTGACCCACAAACTCTGCCTGAAAACCTAAAGGCAATTAACTGGATTGATTTTATCGCCCATCCCTTTGCCGATGCCTTTGCTGACTTGATTCAGGAACTGGATTTAGATCGCGAACATGTGCAACAACACACCCAATGGCAACAGCGCGCGATGGAATGGCAAAGACAGACACAAAGCACGGATTTTTTGCTGAATCAAACCGCCTGTGAAAAAGCCGAAACTTGGTTAGAACACGCGCAGGCTACGCAGAAAAACCCGCCGCCGACAGCGTTTCAACAGCAGCATATTCACAGCAGCCGGGCAGCGATTGAAGCGGCGCAAAGAAAAGAGAAGCGGCGGCAGCGGTTTATGTTAGTGGGTTTGGTTTTGGCGTTAGTGTTAGCGGGATTTGCTTGGATGCAGATGAAAGAAGCTCAAGTACAAAAACAAACGGCACAACAACAAACCCAACGCGCCCTGCACAATCAATCACGCTTTTTATCCGAGCAAGCCAGACAACTCAGCGAACAAAATAAACCCATGACCGCGATGCGGGTGGCATTGGAAGCTTTGCCAAACACTTCCGAAACCTATCCACAGCGCGCATGGTTACTCGAAGCACAACAACAACTGTACCACGCCATCCAAAAAAACTGGCAAGGCGTACTTGAACATGACGACAGCGTGGATGGTGCAGAATTCAGCCCCGATGGCACGCAGTTACTGACCTGGGCAGGCAGGCAAGCTTATCTGTGGGATAGGCAGCAAAGCCGCCTGCTGCGGGTGTTTAGTGGACATATCGACAGGGTAACTCACGCCAGCTTCGCACCCGACGGCAAACGACTGGTCACCGTATCGAATGACAAGACTGCCCACCTGTGGGATGCCGACAGTGGGGCTTTGTTGCAGCGTATCGGTGAGGTTAATCACGCCAGCTTCTCGCCCAATGGCAAGGCGCTGGTCACCGTATCGAATGACAAGACTGCCCGCCTGTGGGACACCAATAGCGGGGCTTTGTTGTATCGTCTCGAAGGACATGAAGGTTCGGTAACTCACGCCAGCTTCGCGCCCGACGGCAAGCGACTGGTCACCGCCTCTGAGGACAACACCGCCCACCTGTGGGATGCCGACAGCGGGGCTTTGTTGCATCACCTTGAAGGGCATGAAGGTGGGGTTCTTTACGCCAGCTTCGCGCCCGACGGCAAACGACTGGTCACCGCCTCTTGGGACAAGACTGCCCGCCTGTGGGATGTTGACAGCGGAGCGTTGTTGCAGCGTCTCGAAGGACATGAAGGTTCGGTGACTCACGCCAGCTTCGCGCCCGATAGCAAGACATTAGTCACCACATCAAGAGACAAGACTGCCCGCCTGTGGGATGTCGACAGCGGGGTGTTGTTGCACCGTCTCGAAGGGCATGAACATTTGATTACTCACGCCAGCTTCGCGCCCGATGGCAAACGACTGGTGACCGCCTCTAAGGACAATACCGCCCGCCTGTGGGATGCCGACAGTGGGGCATTGTTGCAGCGCATCGAAGGACATGAAGGTGAGGTTAATCACGCCAGCTTCGCACCCGATAGCAAGACATTAGTCACCACATCAAGAGACAAGACCGCCCGTCTGTGGAATGCCGACAGCGGGGCTTTGTTGCATCACCTCGAAGGGCATGAAGGGGCGGTTTTTCACGTCAGCTTCGCGCCCGACGGCAAACGACTGGTCACCGCATCAAATGACAAGACCGCTCGCCTGTGGGATGCCGACAGCGGGGCTTTGTTGCATCGTCTCGAAGGGCATACAGGTTCGGTGACTCACGCCAGCTTTGCGCCCGATGGCAAGCGATTGGTGACCGCATCTTATGACAAGACCGCCCGCTTATGGGATACCGACAGTGGGGCTTTGTTGCATCGTCTCGAAGGGCATACAAGAGGAGTGACTCACGCCAGCTTCGCGCCCGATGGCAAACGACTGGTCACCACATCTGGAGACAAGACCGCCCGCCTGTGGGATGTCGACAGCGGGGCTTTGTTGCATCGCCTCAAAGGGCATAGACATTTTCTTATGCACGCCAGCTTCGCGCCCGATGGCAAACGACTGGTCACTACATCAAGTGACAAGACTCCCCGCCTGTGGGATGCCGATAGCGGGGTTTTGTTGCATCGTCTTGAAGGGCATAATATGGGGGTGTTTCACGCTAGCTTCGCGCCCGACGGCAAGACATTGGTCACTGCATCGATAGATAATACCGCCCGCCTGTGGGATGCCGACAGCGGGGCGGTGTTGCACCGTCTCGAAGGGCATACAGGTTCGGTGACTCACGCCAGCTTCGCGCCCGACGGCAAACGACTGGTGACCACATCGAGTGACAACACCGCCCGTCTGTGGGATGCCGATAGCGGGGTTTTGTTGCGCCGTCTCGAAGGGCATGCAGATGTAGTTCTGCACGCCAACTTCGCGCCCGATGGCAAACGACTGGTCACGACATCTAAAGACAAGACCACCCGCCTGTGGGATGTCGGCAGCGGGGCATTGTTGTACCGCCTCAAAGGGCATAAAAGTGCGGTTAATCACGCCAGCTTCGCGCCCGATGGTAAACGACTGGTCACCGCATCAAATGACAACACCGCCCGCCTGTGGCTGGTGTTTACTGACTTAAGTTCCTTGGTCAGTGAGGCACAAACCCGCTTACCCCAACGTCTATCCAAAATTGCAAAACACCATTTAAGCTGCACAGAACGCCAAAGCTATTTCATGGATTATTTACCCCGCTGTGCCAGCGTGTTAGACCCACACATCGCAGGGTATTATCAAGGCGAGATTAAAAACCAACAGGCACACGGACAAGGACACAGCCAAGGGCGTAACCACTACCAAGGTGGTTTTAAGCAGGGCATGAAACACGGACACGGGGTGTATACCTGGGCAGAAGGCGGGCGTTATGAGGGTGAGTTTGCCAATGATGAGGCGGTGGGGCTTGAACATTTTGATGCCACGAACCCTTACGCTTGGTATGAGGCCGCGAGATATGAGGAGGATACCGCTAAAGTCCAGTCCTTATTGCAGACGCAGCTTAAAATCACCCCGCAACATGCGCTGAGTTTTGTACGCTGGGGAGAGCTGTTGGTTAAACAGGATAAAGAGCACACTGCGATTGAAAAATTTCAACAAGCATTGGTATTCGATCCCAACTTAGGCTTTGACCCCGAACAAAAAGTCAAACAACTACGGATAGCAGTTTTGATTGATAGGATTTATGATTTGGCAGGCAAGGGGAAGATTGATCAAGCACTGAGCCAACTCCAACAAGCGCAGGTATTAGATGCTAACGTTAAAATTGAGGTGTCTATTTGGAATGAGCTATGTCGTTATGGTGCATTACATCAACAAGCCGATAAAGTTTTGAATGCCTGTGAACAGGCTGTGACGCAAAGCAACGGTGATGTTGATATGCGGGATTCACGCGGCATTGCCCGTGCTTTAACGGGTGATATTGCAGGCGCATTGGACGATTTTAGATTTTATGTGGCAGAAAACCTTGATGAGGCTGAAGAGGCTGAGGTATTAAAACGGGTAGGCTGGATAGATTGCTTAGAACGCGGTGAGAATCCCTTTACCGAGGCGGTGTTGGAGTCCTTGCGCTAGGTCGGCTGTAGGTCGGGTTAGGTGGTAGCTGTCACCCAACATTGGCAGCTTGACATCCACGGCAAAGGCTTTTGTCGGGTGACGCTGCGCTAACCCGACCTACGTAGCCAACACCAGACAAAAATCCAGAATGAGCATTAGACTTATCCGAGCCTCAGCCTATTGAATTACAAATGAATTTTTAAGGTTAAATAGTCCAGCGGCAAGGCAAATAATAGTATCCTTAATGGAATCCGACTTGTTTCTTAAACGATTAACCATAATTTGAAATCGCTTCATTCTGCCAATAGCATTTTCAACATGAACTCGCTTGTTACTGATTACTTTGTTCTCTTTCTTTTGATTTTCAGTGAGTTTTGGATCAGGGTTTTTCATAGCCTAAATCAACAGCTACTGTTGTGTCTTCAAACCCTCGTTTTTGAGGCGTGAATTCGGATTTAAACAATGTGCATCATGTGTTGAACCCACCACTGTTTTTCCAATATAAAAATTTTTCGGGTTTCAGTTGAAATCACTGTGTTTTTTAAAGTGCGTTGACGTTTCTGAGTCTCTTTTAAAATAGCTAATAGTGTTTTAACATAAGCTTCTGCTGTGGACTGTCCTATTTCAAAATTAAACCCCATGACATCATCAGTAGGATAATTCTTCATGTAGTAGAGTGTAAATATTAATGTGTCTGTATTTGTTTTAAGTGCTTGAGAATGAGGCATTCTGAGTTTTATTTTGAGAGCACCCCGATTCTTTTGATAATTAATCTCTGGTTTTTCTTGCAACACTTTTGAAAATGTAGGTAACAATTGATCAAATTCTTCTTGAGTCACACCTAATACTACTGAAAATTGACGTTGAGTCGTTATACGGTTTATGTAATGGCTCATGACTTTAATCTCATGTTTTACTAGAGTGAGTCGATATTCATTAATTTTTAATTGAAAATTTAGACTGGGACAAGTCTACTGTAATATCACTGACGACCTTGGTGTTAAAGGAAAAGGCGGTATTCTGAAGTCAATGGAAACTCGCGAACAATTTTTATCTGATACAAGCAAATCCGTGGTTTTCCATTACACCCAGAAACATTGCTCATGGACGAACCAAATCGAAATCTGGTTTGAGATATTGATGAAGAAAATCATCAAACGTGGTCATTTCACATCCACGGAAGACCTGAAAACTCGGTTGTTGGCGTTTATTGATGACTTCAACAGGACAATGGCGAAACCATTTAAATGGACTTATCAGGGCAAGTCTTTGACTGGTTAGTTATTGCTGCTATTTGCCATTTTCTGTACTAGAGTCTATAGGGATAATATTTCAGTTGTACTGGAACATAGTGATTAAGACCTGGCAGATTTTTGAAACCTGCCAGGTCTGTCGTATAACTGATTTATTTTCTCTATATGCTTCATACACAAAATTGAGCTTCTAAGTCGGCATATAAGTGTGCTACAGAGGAGGTATGAGGGAGGGAATGGTTGTTGATCACTCCCTCTATTATTCCAATCTATTGGGGTATAATGACATTGATGTCTGAGAATGTCTTTTTAACAACTAATCGACCAACGACAAAAGCCCAACATATGAGTGTTTAAGACGGTCTGTCCTGTCAGGACAGGCCGTTTTGAG
Organism: Thiotrichales bacterium; assembly: GCA_016744475.1. Taxonomy (GTDB): domain Bacteria; phylum Pseudomonadota; class Gammaproteobacteria; order Beggiatoales; family Beggiatoaceae; genus BB31. Next base: position 62,692 of record JADGEH010000005.1, read on the forward strand.
TTCTAAGCCACAACGGCTGAGCGATATTCTTGGATTCAATGTTCACGGTGTTGGCTCATTCCTCATTGAGCAGCACCACCTAACGACCCATCATAAAAGGACATCAGTAACATGGAGCACGTCCCTCAAATCAAAATTCCTGCGACCTACATGCGTGGTGGCACCAGTAAAGGTGTTTTTTTCAATATGACAGATTTGCCCGAAGCTGCGCAAGTGCCGGGTGCTGCACGCGATAAACTGTTGCTGCGCGTGATCGGCAGTCCTGATCCTTACGGTAAGCAGACTGACGGTATGGGAGGAGCGACTTCTAGTACCAGTAAAACGGTGATTTTATCTAAAAGCAGCCAAGCTGAGCATGATGTCGATTATTTGTTTGGGCAAGTCTCGATTGACAAAGCCTTTGTGGATTGGAGCGGTAATTGTGGCAATTTAACCGCTGCGGTCGGTTCTTTTGCGATTTCTAGCGGTTTAGTGAATGCGGAGCGCATCCCTGAAAATGGCATGGCTATCGTGCGCATTTGGCAAGCCAATATCAAAAAAACCATTATTGCTCATGTGCCTATCACCCATGGTGAAGTACAAGAAACCGGGGATTTTGAATTAGATGGCGTGACTTTTCCAGCGGCTGAAGTGCAAGTAGAATTTCTTGATCCGTCTGACGGCGACGGCGCAATGTTTCCGACCGGACATTTAGTCGATGATTTAGAAGTGCCAGGTGTAGGTACCTTTAAAGCAACGATGATCAGTGCGGGTATTCCTACTATTTTCTTGAATGCAGAAGACATCGGTTATAGCGGCACAGAATTGCAAGAGGCTATCAATGGTGATCCGGCGGCATTAGAACGTTTTGAAACAATTCGTGCTTATGGAGCCATGCGCATGGGGTTGATTGATAAGGTGGAAGACGCTGCGAACCGTCAGCACACGCCAAAAGTCGCTTTTGTCGCACCAGCAATGGCTTATAGCGCTTCCAGTGGCAAATCTATTAGTCAAGACGCGATTGATCTTAATGTACGTGCTTTATCGATGGGCAAATTACACCATGCGATGATGGGCACAGCAGCGGTGGCGATTGGTACGGCTGCCGCTATTCCTGGCACTTTAGTTAATCTTGCCGCCGGAGGGGGAGCACGTCATGCAGTACGTTTCGGTCATCCTTCAGGCACTTTGCGCGTGGGTGCAGAAGCCAGTCAAAAAGACGGGGTATGGAGTGTAGATAAAGCCATTATGAGCCGTAGTGCGCGGGTGTTGATGGAAGGCTGGGTGCGTATTCCTGGGGATGCGTTTTAAGCGGTATGGAAGTTGGAGATAAAGCCTCTTCTTATGACGAGGCTTTAGTCTTTTAGTGTTACTGCGTGAGATATTTGAAAATGGTTTCAGCAGCTTTTTCTAAGCCATCAAAACGACTGGCTTGTTTAAATTCAGTCACTTTCTCTAAGCAATGTTGTTGTGATTCAGCACTTAATACACCTTCTAAATAGCCTTCTTGCTCTAAATTTTCAGGTTTCAAATATTGTGCGTAACCATTGTCAACATGCTTGCGACACCACCATTTTTGTTCAAAATGCCCTGGCATCAGCAGTAACGGTTTTTCACAATAAATCGCCATTGCGACAGTACCCACACCACCATGACACACAATCCAATCCATAGCAGGAAATAGCGCTTCCAAATTTAAGTCTTGTTCTACTAAATACAATGGATACTGTGTTTGACAAGCGAGTGCCTCTTCTTTTGAAATAGGTTGATGGCGACAATCCACCACCACCGCTAGATGTTGAGTTAAAGCTTTTAATACCACTTGCCATTCTTCTTTAGTTTTGACCGACAAACTCCCCATAGTCATATAGGCACACGCTGTTTTTTGAGTGTCGCATTCTTTTAAAAATGCTTGCAAAGTATCAGGCAATGCTCCACTAGAGGTGGTTTTAGGATAGCCCACATAGGTATGTGGTTCTTTAGGGGGAGGAGAAATCGAGTAAATCGCTTCCGGCCACAACAATAAAGAAGCGGTATCCGCATTATCTAAAAATTTTTGTTTAGCCGCATACAATTCATAGGTGGGCGTGTTGTGTATCCATGAATCAGGGTGTTCAAAGAAGCTATTTTGAAATGATAAAGGAATCGTTTTGCAATGTTCTGCTACTTCACAGATGATTAATGCGGGTGCCATGATAGCGGCATCCCAATGTTGAGAAGCATCAAGCACGGCTTGCTCAAATTCTTGAAACTTACTTCCCAGTAAAGCCATAGCTTCAGGACTGGGATTAGGCTTCCCAGCTTCCATCACTAACTCCCAATCATCAACTTCTATCAGGGTCAAGTTTTTACATTTTTGTAGCAATGGCAAACGCCAACCTACTACCACCCATTCAATCTCAATTTCAGGATGTGTTTCTTCTAATAGTTGAGCAATTCTAACACTGGGATAAGTATCACCAGCACCGCTCACAATCGCAAAACCAATTTTTTTAGGGGCTAAGGTATTTTCAACGCTCATCTGCTGCTCCTGTCATCATCAAAGGTTAATTCTCTATAAAAAAGCGCTTTGAACAAACCATGTTCAAAACGCTTAAAGCGAGGTGTTGTGAAAAAAGAACTATAGCTAAATTACATCATTTATAGGCTTACGATATCTTCAAAGCCAAGACTGCCAGTCCTTCAAGGACTGGCAGTCTTAACAACTGATATATTTTAGCTATATTAGACTTATTGCGAGGGGTAGGCATCGTAGCGAAAAGGTGTGGTTTTGAGGCGGTTTTTTCGGTTTTTTGAGGCGAATAGCGGGCTATTTGTTGATAAAAAGCGGAAAAACAGGCCAACATCCACGCCTTTGCAGTCGATGGATACCCCTTGCAACAAGTCTATTAATATATGAGGGATAAACCCCTAGGCTTTAGGAAGCTAGGCTATATCTCTGCTAATAAAGCACTGGCACCTTGGGCTAATAAATCAGCCGCCAGTAATTCTCCCAAGGCTTCACCTTCTTCGGGAGCCCCTTTGATACTGCCTCTGAGCACTTGTTTGCCGTCTGGGCTGGCGACTAAACCCCGTAGGCTTAATTCATCGTTTTCCAATTCAGCAAAGCCTGCAATGGGAGTTTGACAACTGCCCTCTAAACGACGATTAAAAGCCCGTTCAGCCACCACACGGTGGTGGGTGTCAGTATCATTTAAGATAGCTATCAATTCGTTGACCCGTAAATCTCCCGCACGACATTCAATACCGACAGCCCCTTGACCAATGGCGGGTAAAATGACATCAATAGGAAGGGTGGTGCGGATGCGTTTGTGTAGCCCTAAACGAATTAAACCCGCTGCCGCGAGGATGATCGCATCATAATCGCCATCATCTAATTTGCGCAGACGAGTGCCAACATTACCGCGTAAGGTGTGAATTTTGAGATCAGGGCGTTGAGCCAATAATTGACTTTGACGACGCAAACTGGAGGTGCCAACAATAGCGCCTTCGGGCAGTTCTTCTAATGCGTTAAACTGATTTGAGACAAAAGCATCATAAGGTTCTTCTCGTGCCATGATGACCGGTAAATGTAAACCTTCAGGCAATTCAACGGGTACATCTTTCATTGAGTGTACGGCTATATCGGCGCGTGATTCAAACAGACCTTGTTCCAGTTCTTTAACGAATAAACCTTTGCCGCCAATTTTAGCCAATGAAGTATCGAGGATTTGATCCCCCTGGGTGGTCATTTCTACCAGTTCTACCTTTAAACGAGAATAAGCTTGAGTTAATGCTTGTTTGACATGGTTGGCTTGCCACAAGGCCAGAGGGCTATTGCGGGTGGCGATTTTTAAAAGTGTATCAGGCATGGTGCGCTTCTATTTAGATTTAGTCTTGCTATCTGAAGAGGGAGAACTCGCTGAATGGGCATCATGAGTGCTGGGTACACCTTGTTGAAAAGCTTCCCAAAAGGTTTTTTGCAGCGTTTCTACGGATTGCAAATGCTGTGGTAGCCAAGGTTTCATGAGGGCTACGGGATCAAATCCATCAATACCGGCCTGCATGTTTTTACGAATCATTCCGAGCATTTCTTGCTGTAAAGGTTCCACATCGGGCAAACCGAAGAATGTCCGCAGTTCTTGCGGTGTCGCTTCTATATCAAATTGAATTTTCATTGCTGTGACCCTGTTTTAAAGAGGTTTTCTTTGTTTGTTGCAAACATTGATTGACGACTTCTAATACGGCATTGGGCTTTGCACAACGCAAAGCAGCGTCAGCCATTGTTTGCAATCGCTTAGGATTATCAATTAATTCATCTATCATGACTGCCAGCTTCTCGGCACTCAATTCTGTTTGAGGCAATAAGATAGCTGCTTGTTCATCGACTAAAAACTGAGCGTTAGCCGTTTGATGATCATCCACGGCATGAGGGAAGGGAATGAGGATAGATGGCACGCCTGTTTGTGCCAATTCACTCACCGTCATGGCACCCGCACGGCAGACGATTAAATCGGCCCAACAATAAGCGGCAGCCATTTGTTCAATAAAGGGTTCAACGCGATCATCATGCCCTTCACGCGGGGTGGCGGTGCTGTTGCGCCCAGTTTGATGCCACAGTTGTACGGCATTTTTCATTTTTTGAACGGCTTGAGGAACGTTGGTATTCAAGGCTTGTGCGCCTAAGCTCCCGCCAATCACTAATAAGCGAAAAGGATGATGAATCGGGCGAGGAGAAGGCGGGCTAAGCGTCAAAATGTCATAACGCAAAGGGTTGCCCGTATGTAGCGCTGAGTATTTTGCGGGAAAAGCATTAGGAAAAGCGGCTAAGCGGCATTGGGCAAAACGGGCAAGAATTTTGTTGGTTAAACCCGCCACGGCATTTTGCTCATGAATCACTAACGGCACACCGAGTAACCAAGCGGCAATGCCACCGGGTCCACTGGCAAAACCGCCCATGCCTAAGACCACTCTGGGCTGTATTCGAGCCAATATCCAACCCGCCTGATAAATCGCCAGTAAAATCTTAAAGGGGGCGAGTAGCTTGGTGAATAGACCTTTGCCGCGCACACCACCGACGGGGATGTAGCTGATGTCAATCCCGGCATTAGGCACCACTTGCGCTTCTAAACCTTTTTGAGTCCCTAGCCAGTGTACAGGAATACCCTGTGCTCTCATGGCGGCTGCGCAAGCCAAAGCGGGGAAAACGTGTCCGCCTGTACCGCCCGCCATTAATAATACCGGGCCTGGTGGTTTTTTTTCTTTTGCCATATTTCGACCTACCTTTTTCCGCTCAATGAAGAGTCCACCTTAACGTTGGCTTGGATGCTACGCAAGGTGGCTAGGGCTAAATTAAACTGATCCGCTTGTTGCAATGCTCTGGCTAGACGTGCCGGGGCAGAACGTCCCATGCATTTGTGCTCAGGATCACCCGCAAAAGCGGTGCTCATAGCTTGCAATAAGGCGTTGAAATCCAGGCTTTGTCCGCATAATGCAGTTTGAATGTGATACACCTCTTCGGCAATGGCTTGTGCCAGATCGCGTTGTTCAGCCCATAACTGACCGACATTACCACCGACTTTTAAGCCCGCAATATTGCTGGTTAGAATGTAGAGGTTTTTGCGCACCAGCTCAAATAATAAATCATCTGGCGTATTCAGCACTTGCACGGGAATACCCAAAGTGTCTAGGGCTTGCTCTAATAGCGTAGCTTGTGAGCCGAAGACGGGAGACGGCACGATCACTTTGAAATCCTGTCCCGGTTTCTTTTCAAACCACACCGACATCACAGTGGCATCATGCAGCCCGTGTTGTTGCCAATCAGCGGGCAATAATTCGTTTTGTAATAAGCCGACAACGCTGTGCCATGATGCAGGCAATGATTGTAAAACAGCTTGTAAATCAGCCTCGCCAGTGGCGACCAACACTAATTGCGGATGCGGCACTTGTTGTGCGACGGCTGCCATGTTCATGCCGCGTGTCAGCGGATAAACCGGGATGCCCGCGCGTAAAAAACCGCGTGCAAACACGCCGGCCATTTCGCCCATGCCGATGACAATAATGGGTTTAGGATAAGGGTTAAGAGTCTCTGTCATTATGAAGCAGCCTGTTGCGAGTCAGGAAACACCACCAGATGCTCAACATCCAGGTGGATATGAATGCGTTCGTTGAGCGCGTGGTTGTGATGGCTAGGCACTAAACACAACACCTCTACACCGCTGTCCATACGCAAGGTGTAAAGAAATTCAGCCCCACGAAAACGTTTTTCAACGATTTCCGCACTCAAACGACTATGTTCATCATAAATAATATCATCGGGGCGCAATAGCACTTTGACCGCACAGCCTTTTTTACAAAAATGGGGAATATTGCCACTGAACACACCGAAGTCGGTTTGAACTTTTTGACTGCCCGTGATTTCTCCGGGTAATAACACGCCTTGTCCAATAAAATCAGCCACAAAGGGATGCTGGGGCGAATGGTATAGATTATAGCCTGTGTCCCATTGTAATAATTCTCCTGCGTGCATCACGCCAATGATATCCGCCACTGCAAAGGCTTCCATTTGATCATGTGTGACCATCGCCGCAGTGGTGTCTTCTTGTTTCAGCAAATTGCGCACTTCTGTCGCCAATTGCTCACGCAATTCAACATCCATGCTAGAAAAGGGTTCATCCAATAGCAGCAATAAAGGCCGTGGTGCCATCGCACGGATTAAGGCGACTCGCTGTTGTTGTCCACCGGATAATTGATGCGGGTAATAACGCTCAGCATGGCTTAAATCGACCATTTTGAGTAACCGCTGCACCCGCTCGCGTTGCTCGTGTTTGCCCCAATGATTCAAACCAAAAGCGATGTTATCGGCAATATTTAAATGTGGAAATAAGGCGAAATCCTGAAAGACCATACCGACTAAACGTTGTTCGGGGGGCAAATGCACACCTTGACCGCTGACCGGACGTTGTTGTAAAAAAATCTGCCCACCGCTGACGGGTTCAAAACCCGCAATAGCCCGTAATAACGTCGATTTACCGCAACCACTAGGGCCTAATAAACAACTAATGTCGCCGGGTGGCAATTGAAAGCTAATATTTTTGACCACCGTATCGCGCCCATAGGCCACATGTACGGCATCAAGTTCCAGTAATGCATCCATAAATTATCCTGCACGATTAACAAATTTCAACCGAGCAAAGCGCTCGCTAGGCATCGGTTTACAGAAAATAAAGCCTTGAATATAATCACATTTTATTTTGCGCAATAGGCTCACTTGTTCAATGTTTTCCACCCCTTCAGCGACTACGCGCAATTTGAGTTTATGCGCCAAACATAAAATCCCTTCCACCAATGCCAAAGCTTGTGGATTATGCACCATATCAAGGACAAAACTGCGGTCAATTTTAAGTTCAGAAATAAGGGATTTTTGCAGTGATTTTAGATTGGAATACCCCGTACCAAAGTCATCAATGGACAGTTGAATGCCCATTTCAACAAATTGTTCCAATTTATCATTAGATTCCGGCATCACCATGGATTCCGTGATTTCCATAATCAAACGCTGTGGGGGCAAGCCTGTTTCCTGCAAAATAGTCGCTACGCGCTCGACAATATCGGGTTCCATAAACTGACGCGGCGAAAAATTCACCGCAACGTGCAAGGGATTATTCCACGCTACCGCTTCTTCACAGGCTTTTTGTAACACCAATTCACCCAGTTTAACAATGAGTCCGGTTTCTTCCGCCAAAGGAATAAAAGCCCCTGGAGAAATAAAACCGCGTTGCGGATGCGCCCAACGAACAAGCGTTTCAGGATTACCAAAAATATCTTTGTGAATATGGCGTTTAGGTTGAAAAAAGACGCGGATTTGTTCGGGGTGTTCTTCTAAGACTTGTTGCAGCTCATTTTCTAACGCTAAGCGATCCGTATCCTGTGGCTTTTCACTGTCTTGCACAATGGCATAAGCATTACCGCTTTTTTGTTTAGCTTGTAACACCGCTATTTCAGCCCGTTTAATCAGCGTTTCTGCATTTTCATTGGTATTGGCTAAAGTAATACCGAGACTGAGTTTCAGAGGGACGACCCGCTCTTCAACTTGCAAAGGTGTGTGGGTAAACAAGTCAAATAAAGCATTCGCCCGCCAAATAGCGCTTTCATCAGTATTGGCACGAAACAACATGACAAACTTATCGCCCCCCAAACGGGCAATTTGATCAATATCGTCTTGACACACGGCTTGTAAGTGTTGACCCGTTTGCTGCAATAAGACATCACCTGCAGCATATCCTAACGTGTTATTAATGTGCTTAAAGCCGGTTAAATCGAGAAACAAAACCGCCAGTCGAAAGCTCAAGCGCCGTGATTTTGCCAAGGTAATATCTAAGCGCTTAGTAAACGCACGGCGATTGTACAAGCCCGTTAGATAATCTCGATCATTTTGGCGTTCTAGTTCTTGGTTGGCGTGCTCTAAAGCATTAATATGCTGTTGCAAAGATTCAGTTTGCTCATCCACATATTCATTCAAATGGTTTAACTGCTGCTGATAACGCCACAGCACGATAAATAGCCCTACACTGACCACGATGCCAGTGAGCAGAATCAACCAAGGTAGAGGATAAAAATAGAGTGTAGTACTGAATGTGATGCCTAAACTCACAGTGAACACAGGCCAGAGCCAGATTGACATAAATGCTTATCCTGAAATTTTGGGCGATGGGAAACGGCAGTGTATACAATCTGAGGAGGGGATGGGAATATGAAGCATCATTTCTCTTCATACCAGATGTGACCAAAGGCTCGATGTTGCGGGGGTTGGTACAGGGATAGCACCGCTTGCAACAAGTCTAATGTTATCCCTGGCAGAGCACGATGTATACTGATTATGTGCTCTGCGTTCGTTGAGCCTCTTAAGTGCTAACGATATGTAATTGCGCCTTGGTTTGCATGTGTGCGTATTCATCTTCAAAGAAGAATTTATCTTCACCAAAAGCCGGTTTAAGTTGCTCTAACCAGGTGGCTTTCGGATCGAATTGAGCAAAAAATGGACGTTGCACCCATTCCGCATTTCGACCTTGAATAAAGCGTAGAACAAAAACTTTTTCTCCACCTATTTCAGCAATACCTTGCACTTCCACTTTACCGGGCCCTGCACTCATAGAAGGCCCGCGTGCGGTACGGGCTAAACCAGAGACTTGCTTCATCGCATCACGGTAAATCTCCCAAGCACGCGCTAGAGGCAATTCAAAATAATTTTTTGCCCCCGTATCGCGTTCAACAAACATGTAATACGGATAAATGCCTAAATTAACTTGGGTACGCCACATTTGCGACCACACCTGGGCATCATCGTTAATGTGGGCGATCAAAGGAGATTGACTGCGAATAATGGTACCTGTGTTGCGAATTAAGCGAATCGCTTCGCGCACAATGTCGGTTTCCATTTCTTGCCAATGATTAAAATGCGCCATCAAAGCGACTTGCTTACCCGCTTCACTTAAGCGTTCTAATAAGCGTAATAAATCATCAGAATCGGTGTCAGTCACAAAGCGTTGAGGCCAAAAACCCAATGATTTAGTACCAATCCGAATAGTTTGAATATGATTAAAACGTGGTTGTAATAAAGGTTCCAAATAATTTTGTAAGTGCTTGGTTTTCATGACCATAGGATCGCCCCCCGTGAGGAGTAAATCACTAATTTCATGGTGTCTTTCAAGATAGGTATGTAATTTTTCCGCTTCGTTCATGGCAAAACGTAAATCTTTATCACCCAAAAATTGCGCCCAACGGAAGCAGAAGGTGCAGTAGGAATGACACGTTTGCCCTTGGCTGGGAAAAAATAATGCGGTTTCGCGGTATTTGTGCTGCACACCGGGTAGGCGTTCACCATCTAAGGTCGGTACATTCATTTCTCGCTGCCCAGCCGGGTGTGGGTTTAATTCGTTACGAATTTCCCAAGCCATACGAGTGATAGCGTCTTTATCGGCATGACTATTTAACACATCAGCCATACGTTGAAATTGTGTATCCGATAACATACCCGGTTGGGGAAAGGTCAACTGAAAGATGGGATCATTAGGAATATTATCCCAGTTAATCAATTCTTCAATGACATAGCGGTTGACTCGAAATGGCAGCACTTGTGCGACAACTTGCATATTAAAACGTTGCTCTGCACTTAGACGGTGTATATGCGGGATTTTTTCCAACTGGCGTTCTGTATACACCTGAAATTGTTCAATATCTGTCAATCTTAGGGTTTCCGCTGTGTTGTTTTGTCTCATCATAAACATCTACTCCTCAAAAAGGCAAAAAACAAAAAATGACACTTTTATGCAGTTTATTAACTTTCCTTCATGAAACGCTTGTTTTTTATCAAAAACATGAACTTAAAATTAAGCGGATTTAACCTCATAAACCATCCGCTTGCAGATTCTGAAATAATCCAGTAAAGCCTTATAATTAAAGTTTTTTTTATAATCGTATAAGCCTAAGTAAAGCGTCCAAAAGTGAATTAAAATCTAAAACAGTATCATCGGTAAACATTGAGATAGGGATTTTCTCAATGGATTGTTATTATTGTCTCATCATACCAGAAATTATTTTCACAGGGGCATAGTTGCCAAAACCAGGTACACACAACATCATGCGCATTCTTCGGTTTAAGCACTGTGTCTTTTTTGGGCTGTTATTAGACGGCTGGCAAGAGCTCTTTATCGGCTGCAAAGGCGTGGGGTTTAGACGGATGTCCCGCTTTTTCTCAACGAGAAAAATGATCATTCACCTCAAAAAATCGAAAAATCATAGCTTTTCGCTACGTTACCTCTTCCTTGCCATCAGTCTATGGCTGTCTTTTCCATTGCAGGCGAGCAGCCTGGAAGAACAACTCACGATTCAGGAAAAAGCCTGGTTACAGGCACATCCACTGATTCGCCTAGGCGTAGACCCAGAGCGCCCGCCCTTTGAATTCACCCCAGAAAACCGTCTCTATCAAGGCATGGTGTCTGATTATGTGCGTTTGCTGAATCAACAATTGCAGCCTTTAGGTGCCCAGATGCAGCCACAATGGGGTTTGGAATGGGTAGAAGCCTTGCAATTGATTGAGCAACACAAGCTGGATGTATTACCCGGTACCGCCTTTATAGAACATCGCACCGAATACCTGTCTTTTTCTACTCCTTATTTGTCCTTTCCTTTAAGTATTGTGATTCAAGACAATGCACCTTTTGTGGGCGGGTTGCGTGATCTACAGGGTAAAACCGTCGCCTTAGTTGAAGGTTATGCTTTTCATCAGCAATTAATTCAAGCGTATTCTGACATTAGTTGGGTACAAATGCCCACGCCAGCAGAAGCCTTGCAAGCCATACAAGCGGGTTGGGCGGATGCCTATATTGGTAATCAAGCCGTGGTGGAATATCTATTACGCAATCGTTCTTTTCGTGCATTACGCAAAGCTGTTGATGTACCTGTCAACGAATATCCTGCATTGCAACTGTATTTTGGTGTACGTAAAGATTGGCCTGAACTGATCAATATTATTAATACGGGACTGTCTTTAATCACTGAAGAACAAAAACGGCGCATCCGTGATAAATGGTTATCCAGAACACAGAGTCATATGAATACCCGTGATTTTTGGCAGGCTGTCATTGCTATTGTTCTCATTGCCATATTCATTCTGAGCTTAATGCTGATAGCTAACCGCCGTTTAACGCAAGAAATTAAAGAACGTCGGCGTATAGAAATAGCGCTTCGACGCAGTGAAGAACGTTATCGTTTATTAGTAGAAGGCACTGGAAACTTAGTCGTTCAATTAGATGAAGAAGGTCGTTACACTTATGTTAATCCGGCGGCTGAACGTATTTGGGGGGTATCGCCTGCCTTATGTATTGGACGTTCTTTTTTTGAATTAACCCATCCTGATGATGTCGAAGAAAGCCAACATTTATTTAAACAATGCTTTGATAGTCCCGCCGATCACCATGTGATTCGTGATTTTGAAAACCGTCAATTGCACCGCAATGGCACCATACATGTCATGCTGTGGACAGGCAGTGCGCAACTGGATATTCATGGACAAGTGAAATATGTCAATGGTATTGGGCAAGACATCACTAAGCGAAGAGAAATAGAACAAGCCTTAAGCCAACGAGAGAGTTTTTTAAGTGCTTTAGTGGATATTCAACAAAAACTGCTCAGTGGTAAACCCGATAACGTGATTTATCCTTCGATTTTGCAACGCTTAGGTGAAGTGGCTCAGGCTCATCGTACTTACTTATTTGAAAATAGAAAAGAAAATAATTCATTAGGACATTTATTGACGAGTATTCAATATCAATGGACTTCAGGTTTAGCTTGTTGTGTTCCTTCGACAGACAGTTTACAAGCATTACCTTATCAACCTAACCTAGCCCGTTGGCAATATATTCTGGAACAAGATGGTTGTATTAATAGTTTATTTGAAGATTTACCGGAACAAGAGCGTGTGTTATGGGCGGCACAACCTGCTAAAGCGGTGTTAATTTTACCGTTAATGGTAAATGGCTGTTTTTTTGGGTTTATAGGATTTGATAACTGCCAGCAAGCCCGTTTGTGGGATGCCTCGGAAATCGCATTGCTGCGTGCGGCGGCGGCAGCTATGGCTTTAGGTAAAGAACAACAACTGGCTAAACACAGTGCAGAAGTCGCCAACCAATCAAAAAGTGAATTTCTAGCCAATATGAGTCATGAAATTCGCACGCCTTTGAATGCTATTTTGGGCTTTACTGATATTCTTAATCAATTAATTCTTGAACCTCGTCAACATGAATATTTAAATGCTATTCATGCCAGCGGTAAAGCTTTGTTGACTTTAATTAATGATATTTTAGATTTATCCAAAGTGGAGGCGGGGAAGTTAACCCTAGAATATTCTCCCGTTAACCCTCATTCATTGTTAGATGAAGTGCGCCAGATTTTTTCTGAAAAAATCAGTAGCAAACAGTTAGATTTTTCTATTCATATTAATCCGCATTTACCCCCTTGGCTGCTCTTAGACGAAACTCGGATGCGCCAGATTTTTCTTAATCTAGTTGGCAATGCCGTAAAATTTACGGAAAAAGGTAGCATCAGCATACACATGAGCAGTTGCCAATCGGTCAGCGAAATAGTGCATTCTCCACACTTAGATTTATGCTTTAGTGTAATGGATAGTGGGGTGGGTATTGATAAAGAGCAACAAGAGATTATTTTTGGCGCTTTTGAACAACAACGCGGACAAAGTCAAGTGCGTTTTGGTGGAACGGGTTTAGGACTAGCCATTACTCAGCGTTTAGTTGAAATGATGCAAGGTGAGATTGGTGTACGCAGTGAAGTGGGTGAGGGTAGTGAATTTTATGTGCGTTTACATCATGTCGAAATTCCCACCTTAAATGCCATTATGAATGATGCCATTGCCACGGATGAATTTGATGAAGAGCGGGTAGTTTTTGAACCTGCAACAGTCTTAATTGCCGATGATATTTTAGTCAACCGACAATTGCTAAAGAACTATCTGGAAGTCTATGGCTTTCAATTTATTGAAGCCTGTCATGCAGAAGAAGTATTAACCCAAGCCCAACAACAGCATCCGCATATCATTTTAATGGATATTAAAATGCCCACGGCGGAGGAAGGTTTGCAAGCCATGCAACAATTAAAAGCACTCCCCGCCACACAAGATATTCCTATTATCGCGGTGACT
>JADGEH010000005.1:76373-87118 GCA_016744475.1 Thiotrichales bacterium
GTGACTGCCATCACTCAACAAAATATGAGTGAACAAATTGAAGATGATTGCGAGGCGTATTTGCTCAAACCTGTGAATCGAAAATTATTAGTGCGCACCTTATTGCCTTTTCTAGCCCATCATTATTGTTCTGATTTAAACACCGCTATGGCCTCAGAACGAGACCTAGATACTTCGCCTCATCTTGAACCCTTAGATGTGAGTACGCTGGAACAATGGGGCGAATTATTACATTGTTTAAAACAAGATGTGTTGGCTCAATGGCGACATATGGATGATTCCGCCAGTTTGAATCAACTTGAAGCTTTCGGTGAGCAAATGCGAGATTTAGGCTTGAAATATCAATATTCACCACTGGCACGTTGGGGCGAGCAGTTGTACCTACAAGCCACCAGTTTTTCCATGGAAGAGGTCTATGAAACACTACAAAATTTACCCAAGGTTTTGGAAAAATTGGAAAGTCGTTTGTCATCATCTCATCAGACAGATGCTATGGCTTAGCAGTCTTTTAATTCCTTTAAATGCTCAGGCCATTGAATCTTTTCAACTCACATTGGCTCAAGTACAAATGGGCGACATACGTGCGCAGCATCTCACTGTGGCGCTTAAGCTCATTAATGCACAACAATTAGGTGTGCAATTACACATTCAGCGATTACATCTGCCGGGTGTAAAAAAAGATTTACGCAATATCCGCTTAAGCTGTTCTCAACTAGAAGAAACCCCGCTTTATTTCCGTTGCAGCAAGGCTCAACTCAGCAGTGCTGTATGGCTCGCCCCTGTGCTGCGCAATATTCATTTCTCGTATCACAAAATAAGCCGAGCCATTGAATTAAAAATACCTCGCAGTGCTTGGTTTGATGCGCCTTTGAGTATGACTTACACCTCTGATGGACGACTCGCTTTACAGGTTAAAGACTTCAATTTAGAAAAAAGCTGGACATGGCTAAGCATTGTGGGTCTTCTTCCCGATGCTTTAAAAGAGCAGGTATTGAGTGGATATTTCAGCATTGACTTGGAAGCGCATTTACAAAAAGAAACACAGTTAAAGGTCACACTTAAAACTCAGAATTTGAGTTTTAGCAATGCTTTAGGCACGCAAGTAGGAGAACACTTAAACGCAGAGCTACAATTAAAAGCGCATTCTGTTGCAGAACAATGGACAGTAGAACCGCAACTGACATTACATAGCGGTGAGTTGTATATTGAACCTTTGTATATTCCCCTCAAACAAAGCCTGTCTCTAAAAGTACGTTTCAACTGGAATACAGTACAATCACGTCTGCAATTGCACGAATTTAATTATCAACATGCTGATATTTTTCAATTAAAAGCACAAGCCCGTGTTCATTTTGGAGATACATTAGAATTAGAACAAGCACAATTAGACATTCCTCGTTTTTCTGTGCCTGCCGTGCAACAGGCTTATTTACAGATTTGGCTTGAAGATCAAGGTTGGGCGGGCTTGCGCACCCATGGTCATCTCAGCGGGGATTTTAATTGGAAAAATGAGCAGGGCAGATTACAAGTCGATGCCGAGCAAGTCGATGGCATCACCGATCAAGCCCGTCTCATGGGCTTATCCGGCACATTACACTGGCACAGTCAACACGCACGACCGACGCATTTACGCTGGGACAGTGCGCAATGGGGAAAGACATTTAGCCTGCCTAGTAGACAATTAAATCTGCGTTTGCAAGGCGATACTGGCACCTTGCTGACGGCCTTAAAAATTCCTGTATTAGATGGGGCTTTGCATATAGAGCGACTGGCTTTTAGTCAATGGTTATCAGCCTCCACGCCGCAGTTTTCTTTGAGCGGGCGCATTGAACCGATTTCTATGGAATTATTGACACACGCTTTAGGCTTGCCGACTTTGGGCGGGCAATTAGCCGCTATGGTGCCGGATATTGTGTATCACGATCAGCGCTTAGACATGGAAGGGGCTTTATTATTACAGGTGTTTGATGGCGATATTGTGGTTCATCATTTATCACTGCAAGACCCCCTAGGCGCTTTACCGATTCTCAATGCCGCGATTGATATTAAAGATTTGGATTTACAAACGTTGACGCATTTTTTTGAATTTGGTGAAATTTCGGGGCGTTTATCCGGTTATGTGAAAGATTTGCAGCTCTATAAATGGCAACCCATTCAATTTGATGCTTATGTGGGTACGCCGAAAGAGGGACAAGGCGGTAAAATCAGCCAAAAAGCCGTGAGTAATTTATCCAATCTGGGCGGAGGCGGTATGGCTGATGTGCTATCACGCGGTGTCTTGAGCTTTTTTGAGTCTTTTTCCTATCAATACTTAGGGTTAGGCTGTCGTTTGCGCAATAAAGTCTGCGCCATGCGCGGGGTCGAAAGCATGGATACCGGTTATTACTTGGTCAAAGGCGGCGGTTTGCCACGCATTGATGTTAAAGGCTTTAATCCTCAAGTGGATTGGAAGGTGTTGGTGGAACGTTTGCAAAATGTCACACAGCTAGGCACACCAGAAATTCGTTAATCGCTACATCCGAGAAAGCGATGAGCTTATATTGTTTTTTCACAGACTATACAAAGGGTTATTTATTATGCAGCATTGTTTGAAAACACTGACTACAGGCGCTTTTTTGTTATTCAACCTTCTTTTTCTGCCCATGTGTCTGGCTGAAAACAGCTCAAACACTGCCGAAGAATCTACGATTAAGGTGGGCATTAAACATACGCCGCCTTTTATCATGCCTTCTGATAGTGATCCCAATGTTTGGCAAGGCATCAGTATTGAATTATGGCGCAGCATTGCGAATGAAAATGGCTGGGCTTATGAATTAACGGCTTATGATTTACCCACTTTATTAGACAAGGTAAAAAAAGGCGACATTGATATTGCAGTGGGAGCGCTCACCGTCACTGCTGAACGCGAAATGGATATGGACTTTACCCAGCCTTATTTCGCCACAGGTTTAGGCGTGGCCGTGCCTTCGCAACACACAGAAGCACCTTGGTGGCGCATGGTCAAACATTTTTTCTCTCTACGCTTTTTGCATCTAGTGGCTTTACTATTGACGGTTTTATTAGTGGTGGGCACCGTATTGTGGCTGTTTGAACGCCGCCGTAATCAGGAGCAATTTGATAACGGTGCGGTAAAAGGCATTGGTTCCGGCATATGGTGGTCTGCCGTCACCATGACCACCGTCGGTTATGGCGATAAAGCCCCTGTGACCTTTGGCGGACGTTTACTCGGCCTGTTTTGGATGTTTTCAAGCCTCATACTGGTGTCGAGTTTTACCGCCGCCATCACCACCACGCTCACAGTCAATCACTTAGACCGCCCCATCCAAAGTTTATCCAAGCTGTCTGAAGCTCGCCTAGGTAGCGTTACCGACTCCAGCAGCATGGAATTTTTGCGCAAACATCGTCTACATGCGGTCGCTTATAATGATTTGGACACGGCTTTGAAAGCGGTATTGAATGGCAGAGTAGAAGCTGTGGTTTATGATGCATCGCTACTGCGCTATCGCCTGTACACTGAATACAGCGATACATTAGAAATGTTACCCAAGTTGCTTATGCCGCAAAGTTATGCATTTGCTTTACCTCACAACAGTCCATTACGAGAACAAACCAACCGGGCTTTATTAAAAATACAAGCTCAAGCGCAGTGGTTTGAAGTGATGTATCGTTATCTGGGGAATGATGATAATGCGCTGTAATCTAAACCTGCTTTAAGCTCTTAAAAACAACGCCAGTGTTTAAAGAAAGATAGACAACATCAATCAGACCGCAACGCGGTCAAGACGGGATTCCCATACGCCACATCACTGTCATTCAGTGAAGCATTTTTAGCCCCAACGGGGCGCGATTGATATAGCCCAGGACAGCGCCCTGGGTGATAAATGTCACGAATATCTAGCCCTGAAAGGGCGACATAAAAGCCTATTTTGCCCTTTCAGGGCTGAGCTCTCATTCCAGGGGCGTTGCCCCTGGCTATATATAGGAATATTAATTCAGTTGTACGACAGACCTGACAGGTTTCCAAAACCTGTCAGGTCTTAACCACGATGCTCCAGTACAACTGAAATATTGTCCCTATAGATGTCGCCCCTTTGGGGCTTTAACTGAATGGTGGGGCGGTGATATACCACATAAGAACGAGTTAAAGCAGATTGGCAGCAATGGCTTGCAAGCGTTCTGTGTGCAGAGCTTGTTTAATCTCTATCCCTTTTAAACCCTGTTCAACAAATTGACGGGCTTGCACTTTGGACGCGGCTTGTAGCGCTTGTTGTAACGCTTGCACGGGTTGTTGAGCATCGGGGAGCAGCGCTTTAAGCGCTTCTAAGAACAACTCAAAACGCGCTTCACGGCGAAAAGCATCCAGTTGTTCTAACAAGCGCAGTAAGTTTTCAGCAGGTGGTGTAGGCATTTGAAGCAATGCGGGAACATGCTGCACAACAGCTTGCGCCAATTCTGCAAACTCCTTGGGCACACGCAGATGGCGACACAGACGATTTAATTCTTCCAAAGGCAAATGCTGCAAGATCGCAGCAAAGCGAATACGTGTATCAGCGCTGCGCTGGCTGACTTGAATTAAACTCTTGAGCACGACGGGATGTCTATCCGTGCTGAGAAACAAGGGCGCTAATGCGGGCAAAATCCGAGTTAAAGCTCCGCAATCATGTAGCACGCTGAAAAAAGCTTCAGGATGATCCGAGGCTAAAGCGCGAGATAACTCCTTCCACACCCGCTCTGGCACCAGCGCATCCACTTCACCATTTTCCACCATCTGCTGCATCAAACGATGCGTCTCATCCGCCACCTGAAAACCCAAATGGGCAAAGCGTGCCGCAAAACGCGCCAAACGCAAAATCCGCACAGGGTCTTCAATAAAGGCATCCGACACATGGCGTAACACTTTAGCCTGTAAGTCCTTTTGCCCGTTAAACGGATCAATCAACCCACCTTCTTGACTTTGAGCAATGGCATTAATGGTCAAATCACGCCGAATTAAATCTTGCTCCAAAGTCACATCAGGGGCGGCGTGTACCGCAAAACCTTTATAACCCGCCGCTGTTTTGCGCTCAGTCCGAGCCAGCGCATATTCTTCATGGGTGTGTGGATGTAAAAAGACCGGGAAATCTTTCCCCACTTGTTGATACCCCAAAGCCAGCATGTCTTCGGGTGTACTTCCCACCACCACCCAGTCACGTTCATGAACAGGCAATTGCAACAGTTGATCGCGGACAGCGCCGCCGACTAAATAGATGTGCATCGGATCAGTCTCAGAAGTTGTTTGTAAAACGATGATTAAACGGGGCAACACCCTAGGTTTAAATGGATAGAAGAGATCAGCCCTGAAAGGGCGCAATAAAAGGCGGCATGGCGTTTTATTGCGCCCTTTCAGGGCTGGATCGGTATCATCGACCAAACCCAGGGCGTTGGCCCTGAGCCATATGGATGTCGCCCCGTTGGGGCTAAAAACCCTTCACTAAACGGCAGTGATGCGCCGCATGGGAAAGAGTTATAAAACTAGTGCTTCGTCAAGCCTACTTTTTAGGGTTGCATTTTTTACCACGGAGACAGGGGGAAGGCACAGAGCGCACGGAGAAAGACTTTTAATTTAAGTCATCTCTGTGTTCTCCGTGTCACCTCCGTGCCTCCGTGGTGAAATTTGACCACCTAATTCTTAGAATTGACAAAGCACTAGGCTATTAAGTCAGCACCGTCATCAGAGGTTTTAATGGAAGGGGAGGATGGGTCAAAAAGGTAGGCTGACTATTTAGGCTTTTCAAAATAAATACGCAAATGGATGCTGAAACGGGGTCTACTTCCTCTAGTGCTGGCATTCACGCGCTCAATCACCACCCATTTATTGAAATAAAGATAAAACAAGGCTTTTTGCAGAGCAGCGGCGCTGAAATCTGCTCGAACCTCAGCCGCAACCATCCATAAACGTGGAATTTTAGGCATGTCTACCGCACTTTCGATCAGCACACTATGATTTTCAAGTTTTGTAGTTTTGGCTTGCAACTCTAGCCAGTTTTGCACATCCGCTTTAGCCAAACCTTCGCTATTGGCTCGCCAAAGTTTTTCTTCAAAAAACACCTTTATTTGGCTGATACCCATCAAGCGCTCAGACCATTGAGTTTGTGTGACCACTTCTTGTAAGCGCACTAAATGTTGTTGTTTAGCTTGAAAGTCTTTAGCCCCTTGTTGGTGCTGCTCATCCAGCAGTATTAAGCTATACACCGCCAGAATGCCCATAATTAACCACAACCCTATACGTAGGCGTTGGTTTTTCTGAAGTTCGGAAAATAAGGTCATATTCATAAGGATGTAAGAGTAGCGGATTCAGGTATCAGCGTCCATGCTACATCACTCGTTCCCATACCGCGCATCATTGCCATTCATGAGTGATGGGGGTTTGCCGGGAGTGTCAAGCACTAGCTTGACACAGCCGCCGTGGGCGGCTGGTGTCGAACGAGTGTTCGACACTCCCAGGCTTCAGATGCGGTGCATGGAAACAAGGGTCATAGCGGCGGGACGAGAATAGCGTTTTACTGCTCGGCCAAATACAACCAAGTTGAAATCACGGTATCGGGGTTTAAAGACACAGAATTAATTCCTTCGTCCATCAGCCATTTGGCAAAGTCAGGATGATCTGAAGGGCCTTGTCCACAGATGCCGACATATTTTCCCTGTTTGCGACAGGCTTGAATGGCAAGATGGAGTAGCGCTTTGACTGCTTCATTACGTTCATCAAACAAATGTGCAATCAAGCCTGAATCTCGATCCAGTCCCAGGGTTAATTGCGTCATGTCATTAGAACCAATCGAGAAGCCATCAAAATATTCGAGGAATTGTTCTGCCAATAAAGCATTGGAGGGCAATTCACACATCATAATCAAGCGTAAACCATTTTTGCCGCGTTCTAAGCCATTTTCCTTTAAGACTTCCGACACTTGACGCGCTTCATCCACTGTGCGCACGAAAGGAATCATCAGTTCTACATTGTCTAAGCCCATATCTTCCCGCACTTTGTGCATGGCTTTGCATTCCAGATCAAAGCAATCACGGAAAGAATCGGAAATGTAACGCGAAGCACCACGAAAACCTAGCATGGGGTTTTCTTCGTGTGGTTCAAACATTTCTCCACCAATTAAATTAGCGTATTCATTGGATTTGAAATCGGATAAACGCACGATGACGGGTTGTGGATAAAACGCGGCAGCTAAAGTTGAAACACCTTCGGCGAGGCGGTCAATGTAAAAGCTGATGGGATCAGCATAACCCGCAATGTGTTCTTTGATTTTTTGCTGTAAAGCAGGCGGTTGCTGTTCTAAATTGAGTAAGGCTTTAGGATGCACGCCGATCATGCGGTTGATGATGAATTCTAAACGCGCCAGACCAATACCCGCATTGGGTAAGGCTGCAAAATCAAAAGCACGATCAGGGTTGCCCACATTCATCATGATTTTGAAAGGTAAATCAGGCATTTGCCGAGCATCGGAACGCTCGATGTCATAATCTAAAAGACCTTTATAAATGAAGCCTGTATCGCCTTCAGCACAGGACACAGTGACTTCAACGCCATCGCTGAGTAACTCGGTGGCATCGCCGCAACCTACGACCGCTGGAATGCCCAGCTCGCGGGCGATAATCGCCGCGTGGCAAGTGCGTCCGCCGCGATTGGTAACAATAGCTGATGCGCGTTTCATCACGGGTTCCCAGTCGGGATCGGTCATGTCCGTGACCAATATATCCCCGGTTTGCACTTTGTTCATATCTTTAATGGAATCAACAATGCGCACCACGCCTGAGCCAATGCGTTGTCCAATGCTGCGTCCAGTCGCCAATATGTCTGCGCTGCCTTTCAGGGTAAAGCGCTCGGTCACAGCCGCTTGTGCCGTGCGGCTTTTGACGGTTTCAGGACGGGCTTGCAGGATGTAGATTTTGCCGTCATTGCCGTCGCGTCCCCACTCGATGTCCATCGGGCGCTTGTAATGCTCTTCAATGATCAAGGCTTGACGCGCCAATTCTTCGACTTCTTTATCGTTTAGAGCAAATAACAAGGCATCGGCTTTATCCACAGGCACCGTTTTGACGGATTTGCCGTGGCCTTGTTCGCTGCTGTAGATCATTTTGATGGCTTTAGTGCCACGATTACGGCGCACAATGGCGGGTTTGCCTTGGCGTAAGGTGGGCTTGAACACATAGAACTCATCGGGGTTGACCGCGCCCTGTACCACAGTTTCGCCCAAACCATAGGCCGCCGTGATAAATACCACGTCAGAGAAGCCGGATTCGGTGTCCAGAGTAAACATCACACCACTGGCTCCGACATCACTGCGCACCATACGTTGAATGCCCGCTGAGAGCGCGACTTCGCTGTGTTCAAAACCTTGGTGTACACGATAAGAAATGGCGCGATCATTAAACAAAGAGGCAAAAACGTGTTTAATGGCTTCGAGCACAGGTTCGATGCCATGCACGTTTAAGAAGGTTTCCTGTTGTCCGGCAAAGGAGGCATCCGGCAAATCTTCGGCGGTCGCAGAAGAACGCACAGCCACCGTAATATCGCCTTCGCTATCCAGCATCTTTTGATAGCTGTCTCGAATAGCCGCTTCAAATTCTGGATGAAAAGGTGTGTCGATCACCCACTGGCGAATTTCTGCGCCGGTTTTGGCTAATAAATCGACATCATCGACATCCAAGCTTTTCAGGCAATCATCTATTTTTTGTTTCAATCCTTGCTGGGTTAAAAAATCAATAAAGGCCTCTGCGGTGGTCGCAAAACCGCCAGGAACATGCACGCCTGCCGCACTTAAATGGCTGACCATCTCACCTAAAGAGGCATTTTTACCGCCCACTTTTCCCACATCCTGCATACCAAGATGTTTAAAATCAATAACATACTTTTGCATCTTACTCCCCCGAATAAAGTGAACTATAAAGACCTGACAAAATCTAGTGTTTTCTTTGCCATCGAAAAAACCAGTTTTTATCCGTCACCCCTGTCACTTGAGTCATTTGTTATTTTGTGTCTAAATATTTTTATGAAATCATAAAAGGAATAAATATGGAAAACAAATCACGCACCATCTTTTTTGTCTCTGATAGCACGGGTATTACCGCTCAGACCTTGGGCTATAGTTTATTGTCTCAATTTGAAGAATTGGACATTGAGCATTTCACCTGGTCTTACATCAAAGATAAAAACAAAGCCCTCGAAGTCATTCATCACATTAATCAAATCTCAAAAAACGGCGAACCGCGTCCAGTGGTGTTTGCCACCTTAAGCGATGTGGAAATTCGCTATCTCGTGTCGGCTTGTAATGCTTTGTTCATTGACTTACTAGGCACCTTCATCAGTCCATTGGAGCGCGAGTTTGGTATCCAGTCATCACATGCGATTGGTCGCAGCCATAGCATCCGCAATAAGATCATGCCCTACGATAATCGCATTGAAGCCATCAATTTTGCACTGCAACATGATGATGGTGCAAGTCTTTTGCACTATCAAAAGGCAGATACTATTTTAGTCGGGGTCTCACGTTCAGGAAAAACACCGACTTGCGTGTTTTTGGCGACTCAATTTGGGATTAAAGCGGCGAATTTTCCGCTCACTGAAGAGGATGCCGAGGACGGCTTATTGCCTCAAAGTATTCGGACATTTAAGCAGAAAGTGTTTGGTTTGACGATTAATGCCGAACGTCTACAGCAGATTCGCCAAGAACGCCGCCCCAATAGCCGTTATGCTACATTGGTGCAATGCAGTATTGAAGTGCAGCAAATTGAGAATTTATACCGACGCTTGCAGATTCCGTATGTGGATACCACCAGCACTTCAATTGAGGAAATTGCCGCTTTAATTATGCAAAAAATCGACATGCCGCAAGGCCCGCAGAGCAGGCGTGCGTATCAGCCTGTGGTGTAGCAGAGAACGATGGGGAATGGTTTACAGCTATTCACTTAAAAGCCGTATTATCAGTGGTTGAACTGATGCCCCCTCCTTGAAGGAGGGGGCGTTTACCGCTTAAAGGCTAAGTCTTAACTTATTGATAAGTATATTCCTCGCCACCGCAGACAGAAATGCTTTCGTGGACGAGATCGGTACCATCTTCAAATACCGCTTTAAAATCATAATCACAATCAGGGCGACTATCGCCTAAAGTGATGTCCACGCTATCGCCGTCTTCCAAAACATCCACGCCTAAAATATCTTCTTCCCATTCTTCCTCGTTGGGCGGAGAAGCATAGAACTCAACAATGATCAAACCTGTACCATTATTTAAGGTAAAGGAGACATCTTCATATTCTTCGGCCCAAATAGAAGTGCTAAAAGCCAATACAGATACGGCTGCCGCAGTACGGATGATACGCATCATGTTTATCATTAGGAATCCCCTGGAAATAGATAAAATACAAAAACTTGTGCATCTAAGCGAGTTGCGCCTTGCACCGCTTGAATAGTAAGCAGCTTAGAAAAATATTTCAATCTTTTACTGAAATGACACAGCCTTATTTTGTGTTCTTAGACTCTGTTGACATTTACCCAAGTAGTGCTATAGAAAAATTATATCAATGGTACGACTCAAGACATCCGCTTGAAGCCTTAAGAGCCTATACGAAAACGGGAAAATCGGCTGCAAATCCGCCCTTTTGGGCAGGTTTTCCGCTTTTTATCAACAAATAGCCCGCTATTCGCCTTAAAAAACCGAAAAACCTGCCTCAAAATAGCGCATTTTCGCTTCGATTCCCCA
>JADGEH010000218.1 GCA_016744475.1 Thiotrichales bacterium
TCTAGGATTTTTAATCCCATTGATGTCGCCTGTGGAAGGAGTTCTTTTACAGCCTCGCCACTTGGGAACGCCGTCTTGACCGCGTTGCGGTCAGTACCGAATATAGGAATATTAATTCAGTGGTACGCTCCAGATTGATATGAGGCTTGAAATATTGACCGTTAGAAAAAAGTTTGTCGTACCACTCAGTTCATATCTTTATAGTCAATATAGCTAAAGTACATCATTTATAGGCTTGTCATCTAGCCTAGACCAAGACTGCCAGTCCTTGAAGGACTGGCAGTCTTAACAACTGATATAATTTTGCTATAGAACCTAATGGATTATTTTTTAATCTCTTCAATCATACGCTTTAATTCTTTAATTTCTGCATGAAGGGCATGAACTTCTGACACCACATCAGAAGTAGACTCACCTTTTTCTGCTGCCATGCTTTCTTGTACGCTTTGAATACTATTGACGATGATGGCAATGAATAAGTTCAACATGGTAAAGGTGGAAATTAAAATAAAGGGAATAAAAAACATCCAGGCATTAGGATATTGTTCCATTACTGGACGAGAAATGCCCATTGACCAACTTTCTAAAGTCATAATTTGAAATAGGGTATATAAAGAATGACCGATTGATCCAAACCATTCAGGAAAACTCTCCCCAAATATGGAAGTGGCGATCACGGCGAACATGTAATATAAAATGCCCAATAAGCCAGCAATAGAAATAATGCCGGGAATGGCTTTCAATAAAGCTTCTACGACAATGCGTAATTGCGGCAACATAGAGACTAAACGTAACACTCGTAAAATACGTAAGACTCGAAGAATGGATAGATTACCGCTACTGGGTAGTAAAGAAATACTCACAATTAAGAAATCAAATAGATTCCAGGAATTGAGGAAAAATCGCCAACCATAAGCAAAAATTTTGATGGCAATTTCAATACAAAAAATGGTTAAAGCTAAAGAATCAAGTACGTGTAAAAAAGTGCCGTATTGTTCTTCCATCTCTGCTGAGGTTTGAACGCCTAAGGTGATCGCATTGAGAATAATCACCGCCATAATAAAGTAGGTGACAGTATTTGACTCAATCCAAATGCCTGCACGTTTTCTTAAGCTATCGGGTGTGTCTGAAGAGGGGGTTTGCATGTGTATTTCCTTTATTCAAAGACCTGTAAATACCATCATATAATCACTCAATTTTAGCATAGGGCGATGGAATATCGCTGCTGTGCTAAAAAGTCGCCCTATTTTCATTCGTTTTACGCTATAGAAAAATTATATCAATTGTTAAGACTGCCAGTCCTTCAAGGACTGGCAGTCTTGAATTTGGCTATATCACAAGCCTATAAATGATGTATATATACTGAGTTAAATCTTTTGAGCAGGCTTTTCTGGTGGGATGAGCAAGGTTTTTCCTGCTCTTAATACTGTTTTTGGCGTGATGCCATTGAGTTCACATAGTAGTTCAACCGTGGTTTTGTATTGTTTAGCAATGCTTCCCAATACTTCTCCTGTGCGAATAATATGAACACGATTGGACTGATGTTTAACGGGTAATACGGTCTTAGTGGAGGCACTGGATGCAGCAGGCTTTGTTTTTGCTGAAGCGACTTTTGTCGTGCGTGCAGAGGCAGGAATGAATAATGTGGTACCAATACGCAACCGCTTTTTGCTACTGATACGATTGAGTTTGCACAGTTTTTTAACCGTCGTATTGTGTCGTCGTGCAATTAACCACAGATTATCACCGGAACGAATGGTGTATTTTCGTCGGCTTGAACTTGAATTTGAGCTTGAAGAAGTATCGGCTGTGAACTTAGGTTGTCCATTCGGCATTTTATTATCAATTTTGGCTAAACGGGTTTGGAAACCTTGAACTTTATCAATAGGCAACACTAAATTAAATGGGCCTTTGGGAGCCATCACATTGCGTTTGAAAGCAGGATTTAAATGTTTGAGTTCTTTTAATGGAATACCGGCTAGTTTAGCCGCTAGTTTCAAATCCATTTGTTCTCCCACATTGATTTCATGTAAATAGGGTTGATTGGGAATATCTTCTAAAGCAATTCCATAATCATTAGGTTTTGCAATGATTTCTGATAAGGCCATGAGTTTAGGGATATAGGCTTTAGTTTCTTTAGGTAAATCAAGTGACCAGTAATCAATGGGTTTACCTTGCTTTAGATTTTTCTTAATCGCACGGCGCACATTTCCTTCTCCGCAATTATACGCGGCAATAGCATGTAACCAGTTGTTATCTAAGTTTTGATACAACGTTTGCAGATAATCTAAAGCGGCATCGGTCGCAGCCATGACATCGCGTCGCCCGTCATACCAACGGTTTTGTTCTAAGCCAAACATGCGGCCTGTTCCGGGCATAAATTGCCATAAACCTTCAGCTCGGTAAGGTGAGCGAGCATAGGGTCGAAAGGCGCTTTCAACGGCGGGCAACATGGCGATTTCTAGCGGCATACCGCGATCTTCAATGCTTTCTACAATGTGGTGTAAGTAAGGCGCGGCATTTTTGCTGATGTCGGAAAAATAGCGGCGATATTTGCGATAATTTTTTACCGTTGAGGCAAATTTAGTTTTGTCTTGTTGCTGTAATAAAGTGTAACCAGAAGATATACGTTGCCACAGATTTTCAGGTGAAGGTATGAGGGGTTTATCCAACAATGGTGAAGGTAAAGGCTCTTCTAGGGGGGACTGCTGCGCATCCAGAGGGGTCAGGGTTTTATCTGATAAAAGAATATTTTCCTCGGTCAGCGGCTTAAACAGTGCTGACTTAGTTTCAGCTAAATCAGGTGCTTGGACAGCCTGATTGGTTTTTTTAGGGAAATAAGAACAGCCGCCAGTCAACAATAATGTAGACAACAGCAGCGCCAGAAATAAGGAGGGGGAGGAGATAAATCGCATAACGTTTATTAATAGCATAATTTCTATAGGGACTGAAGCAAAAAACCGACCGTGAATATTTTCACCCACTTCACACTGTGTGTAAGATGAGTGGGCTTGTTTTGAGACATTCTCTGCCACCAGTTTGTTATCCTTTCTATTCACTATCAATGTTCAAGGAACCTTCATGAAACAAAACGACAGCTTGCGGGCTATCATCTGGCGCGATAATGCTTTGCATTTATTGGATCAACGTTATCTGCCCCATCAACAAACCTATCTCGAATTACTCCAAGCCAAAGAGACAGCCGATGCAATCCGCGACATGGTGGTGCGCGGTGCGCCTGCGATTGGTATCACCGCCGCTTATGGCGTGGTGCTGGCAGCGCGGGCGGCATATGCAAAGAATGCCGGGGCTTGGCGCGAAGAGATTCAAGCTGATATGCAATATTTAGCGCAATCTCGCCCCACGGCGGTGAATTTATTTTGGGCGTTGAAACGTATGGAAGCCTTGTTTCCTAGTCTGGAAGGCGATCCTGAAGCGGCTTTAGTGGCAGAAGCAGGACGCATTCATCAAGAAGATATTGAGGCCAATTATCAGATGGGCCTTTTGGGTGAAGCCTATATTCCTAAAGACACTGCGGTGATTACACATTGTAATGCAGGCGCTTTAGCCACTGGTGGTTATGGTACAGCTTTGGGGGTTATACGCAGCGCGTTTAGTGCGGATAAATTAAGCCAGGTGTATGCCGATGAAACCCGCCCTTGGTTGCAAGGTGCTCGCTTAACCGCTTGGGAATTATTGCAAGATGGCATTCCCGTCACTTTATTATCTGATGGTGCGGCAGCTTCTTTGCTGCGCACAGGCACCGTGAGTTGGGCGATTGTGGGTTCTGATCGCATTGCAGGAAATGGGGATGTGGCGAACAAAATCGGTACTTACGGTTTAGCTATTGCTGCAAAGCATCACGGCGTGAAATTTATGGTGGTCGCTCCCACCAGCACCATTGATATGAGTTTGAGCAGTGGTGAACAGATTCCCATTGAAAATCGCAGCAAAGATGAAGTGCTCAGCCTCAATGGGCAAGCCGTGGCAGCACAAGATGCGGATGCTTGGAATCCGGCTTTTGATGTCACGCCAGCGGCATTAGTCGATGTCATCGTGACGGAAAAAGGCGTGGTAGAACATCCCACCGCAGAAAAAATGGCGGCTTTAATGGCGAAATAGCTTATTTGAAGGTGGCGCAATGAGCGCTTTTCTGCGCTTGTGTCACCTTAGAGCCTATACGAAGATGGGGAATCGAAGCGAAAATGCGCCATTTTGAGGCAGGTTTTTCGGTTTTTTAAGGCGA
>JADGEH010000006.1 GCA_016744475.1 Thiotrichales bacterium
AATCGAAGCGAAAATTTGCTATTTTGAGGCAGGTTTTTCGGTTTTTTAAGACGAATAGCGGGCTATTTAATGAAAAAAAGCGGAAAACCTGACCAAAAAGGCGGGTTTGCAGCCGATGCCCCGTTTTCGTATAAGCTCTTAAGGCATGCCACCAACATACAAACACTAAGAGAAAAGCACTTATGACCCTGCAAGATATTCTGGTACCTGACATTGGCAACTTCAAAGACGTTGCTATTATTGAAATTCACGTAAAAGTGGGCGACAGCATCACGGCTGAAGATACGCTGATCACATTAGAAAGTGATAAAGCGGCGATGGAAATTCCATCCCCTAAAACAGGGACTATCCAAGAAATCAACGTCAACATCGGTGACAAAGTATCGAAAGATCACCTGATTTTGCGACTAGATACCACTGACAGCGCTAGCACGCCAGCTTCCGCAAGCACTGACACCGCTGCGGCGGGCGAAGCAGATATAGAAGCCGAAGTATTAGTATTGGGTGCAGGCCCTGGCGGTTACACAGCCGCCTTTCGCGCCGCAGATTTAGGGAAAAAAGTCGTATTGGTTGAGCGCGATGCCACTTTAGGCGGCGTTTGCTTAAATGTCGGCTGCATTCCCTCAAAAGCCTTACTGCATACCGCACAAGTTCTGAACGAAGCCAAAGACATTGCTCACAGCGGTGTGAACTTCGCTCGACCAGAGATTGAGTTAGACACGTTGCGCGGCTGGAAAGAAGGCATTGTTGGACGTTTAACCGGAGGACTCAGCGGCCTCGCCAAACAACGTAAAATCCAAGTGGTGCACGGTGCCGGACAATTCTTAGACCCTCACACATTACAAGTGGATAGTGAAGCGGGTAGCCAACGCATCCGTTTTGAACACGCCATTATCGCAGCGGGTTCACAACCCACACAAATCCCCAGCTTTCCCAATGACGATCCGCGCTTAATGGATTCTACGGGTGCTTTAGCATTAGCGGATATTCCCAAACGTTTCTTAGTCGTCGGCGGTGGCATTATTGGTTTAGAAATGGCGACCGTTTACGAAGCTTTAGGACAAGGCGATTGTGAAGTCACTATTGTTGAACTCACCGACCAACTCATTCCCGGCTGTGACAAAGACCTCGTTCGTCCATTGCACAAACGCATCGAGAAAAAATACAAGTCTATTTATCTCAATACGAAAGTGAGCAATATCGAAGCTGAAGAAGCAGGCTTACGAGTCTATTTTGAAGGTGATAAAGCTCCAGAATCTGAAGTCTACGACCGTGTTTTAGTCGCTGTTGGGCGGCGGCCTAATGGGGCGAAAATCGCTGCTGAACAAGCTGGCGTGCAGGTTGATGAGCGTGGTTTCATTCCTGTTGATGCACAAATGCGTACCAATGTGCCGCACATTTTTGCGATTGGTGATGTTGTCGGCAATCCTATGTTGGCACACAAATCTGTACACCAAGGCAAAGTCGCTGCCGAAGTGATTGCAGGGCATAAAGTGGTGTTTGATGCTGCGATTCCTAGCGTCGCCTACACCGATCCAGAAATCGCTTGGATGGGCATGACTGAAACTGAAGCTAAAGCACAAGGTGTGGCTTATGAAAAAGGCGCATTCCCTTGGGCTGCCAGCGGACGTTCCTTGAGCATTGGGCGTAATGAAGGTCTCACCAAATTACTCTTTGATCGTGACACCAAACGTTTAATTGGCGCAGGTTTAGTCGGCACCAATGCGGGCGAATTATTAGCTGAAGTCATGCTGGCTTATGAAATGGGCGCTGATGTAGAAGACATCGGTTTGACCATGCACGCACATCCCACCTTAAGTGAAACTGTAAACTTTGCTGCCGAAATGGCCAGTGGCACTATTACCGACTTATACGCACCACGCAAAAAACCTTGGTAATCCGCCCATGTATATAGCTAAAGTACATTAGACTTGCGATAAGCCAAACCCTAGACTGCCAGTCCTTCAAGGGCTGGCAGTCTTAACAACGGATATAATTTTTCTATATACAAAGCGCTATAGAATCTTCTTCATCTCAATCTTTCAGGTGGCTACTCTATAGAATTGCTTTAATGATGCTCGCAGATAACATTCTTCTAAATTCATGCTTAAAAACATGACTCTTCTTAAAAAACTCCAAAAATCATATCAGTATCATTAATAGTCTTTCATTTATCTTGATAAAATTGATTTATCCCTACAAAAAATAACTTATACCGTTGCAAAGATAGCTTTCTCCAAGCCCCATGCAAGGCTCTAGATAATCTCTTTATATTCCATGTAATCAATTGAATAGGGTTGTTTCTCCGGCCTTTATCGTAAAGCTAAAGCCACTGTATTTATCCACAGAATGATGAGAGATGTATTGGCAGGAAGATATAGAGAAATTCTATTTTTCCCTCTGGCAATGCTTTGCGGAATCGGGTAAGGTGTTTGCCCGTGTATTTCCTGTTGGTTCTAAGGAAATTGCGTATTTCTCTTAGAACTCACAAAATAGAGATGTCTCACTTGGGCATGTCTAATAATCAAATGAACCATCAATATCTTAAGGAGGTATTTATGCCGCATAAAACCATCGGCACGGCTCTGCTTCTAGCTGGAGGTCTGGTGTTAAGTAGCACTTCGGCTTTCGCTGCTGACCCTACCATGTTAGGTAATACTTGCGCAGGTTGTCATGGCACCAATGGCTCAAGCGTAGGCCCTGCAACACCTAGCATCGCAGGTCTGACTGAAGACACTATTGTTGAAGCGATGAAAGCCTATAAAAGTGGCGAACGTCCTTCTACCATCATGGGTCGTATAGCTAAAGGCTATACAGATGAAGAATTTAAAGCCATGGGGCAATTCTTCTCCAAACAAAAAATGGTGATTTACCCTCAATCCACGGATGCCGCTAAAGCCAAAAAAGGCGCTAAATTGCACGATAAATACTGCGAAAAATGTCATGAAGATGGTGGCACTGTAGACGATGAAGGCACCAGTATTTTGGCAGGTCAATGGATGCCTTACCTCACTTTCAGCATGGAAGACTTTAATGCAGGTACGCGCGAAATGCCGAAGAAAATGAAGCGCAAATTGGAAAAAATGCTAGATAAAGAAGGCCAAGCTGGATTAGATAGCCTGATTAATTTCTACGGCAGCCAAGCTAAATAACAGCGGATGAAGGAGATAAACATTATGAGTCAAATCACACGTCGTGATTTTATTAAAGCCTCTGCCGCCTCTGTTGCGGCAGGTGGTCTGATCGGTGTACCTCACATTGCTAAAGCCGCTGGTTCTGCGGGTAAAGTCGTAGTCGTCGGTGGCGGTGCAGGTGGTGCTATTGCCGCTAAATACATCCGTATGATGGATTCCAGCATTGAAGTCACCCTGATCGAAAAAAATCCTGATTACCACACCTGCTTTTTGAGTAATGAAGTATTAAGCGGTGAGCGTACTTTAGATTCTATCCGTTTCACCTACGAAGGCTTAAAAGGCCACGGTGTTAAAGTGGTTCAAGCTGAAGCCACTGGCATTGATGCCGATAAAAAAGTCGTCAAAACCAGTGCAGGTGATTTCCCTTATGACCGCGCTGTAGTGTCTCCTGGTGTTTCTTTGAAATATGACACCATTGAAGGCTACGACGAAGCAGCGGCTGAAAAAGTCCCTCATGCTTGGAAAGCTGGGTCTCAAACAGCCATCTTGCGCAAACAACTGGAAGAAATGAAAGACGGCGGCTTAGTCGTCATTGCAGCACCTCCTAATCCTTTCCGTTGCCCTCCAGGACCTTATGAGCGTGCCAGTCAAATTGCTCATTACCTGAAAAACAACAAGCCAAAATCCAAAATCTTAATCATGGATGCCAAAGGTAAATTCTCTAAACAAGGTTTATTTACCCAAGGTTGGAAAGACTTGTATGGTTATGGTACTGACAACAGCATCATCGAATGGCGGCCTGTATCTGAAGAAGGTAAAGCCACTGGCGTAAATGCAGCGACTCGTACCTTAATCAGTGGTGAGTTAGATACTGAAACCAAAGCAGATGTATTGAATGTTATTCCAGCACAAACAGCCGGTAAAATCGCTTTTGCAGCAGGCTTAACTGATGATTCTGGTTGGTGTCCAGTGAATAAGAAAACCTTTGAATCCACTTTAGTCGGTGATGTGCATGTGATTGGTGATGCCAGCATAGCGACTAAAATGCCAAAATCAGGTTATTCAGCCAACTCTCAAGGTAAAGTATGTGCCACCGCTGTGGTAGCCGCACTGCAAGGCAAAGACATGATCACACCGTCTTATGTCAATACCTGTTACAGCATTGTGGGTGAAGATTACGGCATTTCTGTCGCCGCTGTGTATCGCTTAAGTGAAGATGGCAAAACCATCGCAGGCGTTAAAGGCGCGGGTGGATTAACCCCCACCACTGCAACAGCCGCTGCACGTAAACGTGAAGTGACTTATGCCTATAGCTGGTTCAAAAACATCACGCATGATATGTTCGGTTAAATTTGAACACATTCCAGCGCATTTAAGTAGGTAGTATTACCTACTAAATGAGTGGAAATATTTATGCTGATGCAAGTATAAAAAAACGGGGCTTTGACAGCCCCGTTTTTTTTTAATAGTTTTACCTCTCTGGATTCATAAAGTAGGCACGAACAAATCGTTCAAAACCACGCAGGAGAGGAGACAGACTATGAAATATCAAACTTTGCCACACACTTTAGTACTCAGCATTAGTTTAACCTTGGCTTCACAGGTCAGTGCTTGGACTATGACCTCTGATCAAGAAGAGGCGATGAAACTCACCCCTAATTTGGAGCATGGACGTACCTTGTATGAAACCTGTGCCATTTGTCATACCCCCTTTGCTTGGGGTTCACCTGATGGACGCTATCCGCACCTTGCAGGACAACATGCCAACGTTATCATCAAACAGTTAGCCGATATTCGTAATGGTAATCGTGATAACCCCACAATGTACCCCTTTACGCAAAGCAATATTTTACCCACCAATCAAGATATTGCTGATGTTTCAGGATACATTGCCGCGTTGCCTATGAGTCCGCATCATCTACCGGGCATTGGTAATGATTTGGAATATGGCAAAAAATTGTATGCTGAAAATTGTGTTGAATGTCATGGCGCACAAGGTGAAGGTAGCAACGAAGATTTTTATCCGCGTTTGCAAGGGCAAAGCTATCCCTATTTACTACGCCAAATGCACTGGATCAAAGAAGGTAAACGGCGTAATGCCGATAAAAACATGGTAGAGCAGATTCACAGCTTTTCTGAACGTGACATGTATGCCGTGATTGATTATGCTTCGCGCCTGCGTCCAGAGGCTGAGCAAATAGCAAAACCAGGTTGGAGGAATCCTGATTTTGCGGTTGATTTTCGCACCCCTATGGGCGGTTTCCAATACCGAAATACACCATAAAAACAATAGACGTTAATATCTTTAAGAATATCACTGGAGGATAAAACAACATGAAAAAGTGGATAATACCCGGCATTCTTTTCTTTGCAGTCGGCATCATCTTTGCCGGAGGTTTCAGCGTTGCTCTCGACTATACTAATACCACAGAATTTTGTACGTCCTGTCATAGTATGAAAGTCAATTTGAAAGAATTGGAAGAATCCGCGCATTGGAAAAGCGCTTCAGGCGTACATGCGGGTTGCGCAGATTGTCATGTACCCAAGCAGTTTTTACCCAAAATGAAAGCTAAAATTTTTGCGGCGAAAGATGTTTGGCATGAAATATTGGGCACTATTAATACGCCCGAAAAATATGAAGCTCATCGCTGGGGGATGGCAAACCGGGTCTGGGCCAAAATGAAAGCCACAGATTCACGTGAATGTCGTAGCTGTCATTCATTCGATCACATGGACTTCAGTGAACAAGACCGTCTGGCGCGTAAAAAACATGAAAATGCTGAAGACAAAGGTAAAACCTGTATTGATTGTCACAAAGGCATTGCCCATGAAGAACCAGACGAACCTGAAGAGCCTGATGAAGCCTAAACACGAGGTCACTCATGAGAATACGTACCCTGTTATTAATGAGCAGTTTGTTAGCATCACCGATTTTATTTGCCGCTGATGAGCAAGAACTCAATCGCCAGTTGCGTGAAGCCTCGATGGTGGATGATGTTGTCAACGTGCGGCAACTATTAGAAGATGGAGCTAATGTGAATGGCCCTAACCGTTTTGGTAAAACACCGCTCATGCGAGCCGTGGAAGGTGGTAGCACCCAAAGCGCCATTGTTTTATTGAGCAAAGGGGCCGATGTGAATGCACGCACGGCAGCGGGCTGCACAGCGCTGACCTATGCGGCTGAAAATGGTTATCCAGAAATCTCAGCCATGCTGGTAGAACTGGGAGCCAATGTGCATGACCGCACCCGTTCGGGTTGGGATGCGATGATGATTTCAGCACGCCTAGGCTATGACCTCATTGTTCGGCAATTGCTAGAGTTTGGTGCTGATGGCAATGCCTCTGACCGCTACGGTGATACTGCATTGCACGGGGCTGTAGAAAAAGGCCATGTCCCCGTGGTCAAAGCCTTAATGAAATATCACGTCAATCCTAATTTGCAGAACAAAAAAGGCATCACCCCTTTAATTAAAGCGGTGGATAAAAATCAGCTCGCCATTGCTCAACTCTTAATTGAGCATAATGCCAAGCTCGATCTTAAAGACAAAGCAGGAGCCACGGCTTTATTGTGGGCTGCGGATGCCAATAATCTTGCCCTGGTGACATTTTTGCTCAAACAAGGAGCCAATCCTAATGTTCAGGATGAAGATGGTCTGACGGCTTTATTTGAAGCAGTGGATAATGATAATCGAGACATGGTGGAATTACTGCTGGCTAAAGGCGCGGATAAATCCTTGAACAACCAGGATGACATCAATGCTTTACAGATGGCAGAAAAAGCGGGGAAAACAGAGATTGTCAATTTACTAAAATAAATTAGACTTGTTGCGAGGGGTAGGCATCGTAGCGAAAAG
Organism: Thiotrichales bacterium; assembly: GCA_016744475.1. Lineage (GTDB taxonomy): Bacteria > Pseudomonadota > Gammaproteobacteria > Beggiatoales > Beggiatoaceae > BB31. Next base: position 6,989 of record JADGEH010000006.1, read on the forward strand.
GTGTGGTTTTGAGGCGGTTTTTTCGGTTTTTTGAAACGAATAGCGGGCTATTGGTTGAGAAAAAGTGGAAAAACAGGCCAAAATCCACGCCTTTGCAGTCGATGAATACCCCTTGCAACAAGTCTATTATCTTTAAGCCATTAAAAAACCGCACTGTTGTGCGGTTTTTTTTCGTCAATGCGTTTGTGGAGGTTGCATTGATGACAAGCCATCAGCAGGATGCCCGGTGCGCAATTCCTCATCGGTGGCTTCTCTCACATCAGTCACTTTGACATGAAAAGTGACAGTTTGCCCCGCCAGTGGATGATTGCCATCTAAAGTCAATTGCTGACCTTCAATTTTTGATACCACAAAAGTTTTGTTCTCACCACTATCATTTTGAAACTGAGCCTCAGCCCCTATGTGGCGGTATTCAGGGGGTACATTGTCGAGTTGATCAGTAAAAGTCAATTCACTCAGATGAGGGCCAAAAGCATCTTCAGGAGGCAGTTTCATCGTCACACTCGCGCCGACTGTTTGACCTTCCAATTCTTTTTCAAGTTTAGGAATCAAACCGTTGTCAGAACCTTGAATATAAGGAACGGGCATGTCTGAAGCTTCAAAAAATTCGTCCTGCGCATTTTTAATGGAATAAGTGACATACACCACTTTACCCTTACTGATTGTTAATTGCGTCATAAAAATACCTTACCCAGTAATAGACTTGTTGCAAGGGGTATTCATCGACTGCAAAGGCGTGGATTTTGGCCTATCTTTCCGCTTTTTCTCAACAAATAGCCCGCTATTCGCTTCAAAAAACCGAAAAAACAACCTCAAAACCACGTCTTTTCGCCACGATGCCTATCCCTCGCAACAAGTCTAATGAAAAAATAGCCGCTGAAAAACAGCCAAACCCGGCATTGTATCGCTCAGCGTTCATTCTTCCAACTCTCATAATGCAAACCGCATAACATGTGTCAATCAGTCTGATTTTATCTTTGCCGCCTTTTACAGCGAAGCCAACAAAGATTCTGCTCGTGTGCGCCACTCCGTGTCGCTCACGTCTTCACCTTCTTCCAGACTTTGTAAACGAATTTCACATAAATGCTGCAAAATTGCAGGTTCGCCTTGGCTGTGTTGCAAAATCCAAGCAGTGTCCGTTTCATTAAAAGCAATGGGAGAACGCTTCAGTAAATCTAAGCTATCTTCTTCAGTGAATTTATCCAATACCACTTGATAACCAAATACATTGAAAAAAGGTGAAGGTTTACCTTTTTCTAAAGCCAATTTAGCGGGTGCTTGGCGAGAAGTCAGTAAAAACCCCAGCTTACCTAATGAATAATTATGTTGAATTGAACGTAATCCCCACCAGAACTCCTGATCTAAATCGCTTGAATCCAATCCATATTCAATATCATCCATTAAAATAATGGTGGGTTTTTGTAATCCATGATGACTAATCAGTTCTTCAAAAGTAATCAAACTGCAATCAGTAATGCGCGGCAAACCCAATGCTTCCAACAAATGCACTAACAGACTGTGCTGCTGGCGCATACGCGCCTCTTTGAAATCCACTAACACCACCTGATGCTGAGATGACACCTCGGTGCGCACTGTGTGTTTCAAATAATGCAACAGAGAGCTTTTACCACTGCGTCGTTCTCCAGTGATGGCAATATTTTGTAATGGAAAACGCCGCCATAATTTATAAATGCGTTGCAAAGCAATATGCCGACCGCAGAATTGGCGAGGATCAGTAATAGGCGGCCCTACCACAAAAGGACTCAAAGCCTCATCGGGCAAAAGCTCATCCCCCTGCAAACCCAGCGCGGTATTGCCTGAACGCTGGCGATACGCACAGCCTGCCGCCATTAATAGCGCATTACCTTCATCAGGATTCAATTGTAAATGCGGGATACAAGCGCGGATTTTGTCACAGTCTGGACGTACAATTTCGCCACGTCGCCAACGAATTAAAGTATGACGATGGAAGCCCACACGCCGAGCTAATTCGCTGTTACTCATCCCCATGCGATCCATGTATTGAACTAATAGCTGTGCAAAAGTACTCATGTTATTTCCATGTTTTAGTTTTTTCTGTTTGGGCGAAATATTTGGCTATTGGCCTGCCACCCCTCTTCGCTGAGGTTGAGAGCCCATTTTCGTATAGGCTCTTAGGCTCGGTTGACAGCAGTAAAGCCTAACAACACTATAATCAATCTTAATGCCAATTATTATCTGTCACGAAGCGCTTGACAATATATTACAGGATGCGCTAGATTTCGCCGCCATTCATTCACCCCGTTTTTTATAAGGAGATATTTGCATGTTCAAGTCCAAACATCGCTCACTCGAGATAGATTTGTAGCCTTTTTGAACATGCGTTCAGGAAGGCTCACTACATAGCAGCCTTCCAGCGTCTCTTTATTTTTTTATCCCCATAAAAAACCCTGGTCGGCAGCCAAGCCACCAGGGTTTTTTCGTGGGTTCAATAAAAGCGGCAACACGTCTATTGAACCCAGCACAGCTTAAACCCCGGTGATCTGCATCATTTTTTATAATTTTTCATCACGAAAATTTTAGGGGTATTTTATGCCTATTCAATTAACGCTTCATCAAGGTCGTGTCCCCGTTAAAGTGTACACAGATGAAGTTGAAAGCACGGCTTTGCAGCAATTACAAAACATTGCACAACTGCCTTTTATTCACAGCCATATAGCGGCTATGCCCGATGTTCATGCGGGTATTGGAGCCACCGTGGGTTCAGTGATTCCCACCAAAGGCGCTATTATTCCCGCCGCAGTCGGCGTTGATATTGGTTGCGGAATGAATGCCGTGCGCCTCTCACTCACCGCCAATGATTTGCCGGATTCCATGAAACCAGTACGCACAGCGATTGAGGCTGCGATTCCTGTGGGATTTAATTTACATAAAGCCCCCAGCGCCAAAAAATCCACCCTCAACAGCTTGCAAACAGGCTTGGATGCCGTGTGGGAAAAACATCCCGCCATCAGCAAAATGATCAAACGTCCTCAAGAGACCTGGGCTTGTCAGCTAGGTAGCTTAGGCGGCGGTAATCATTTTATTGAAGTGTGTTTAGATGAACATCAAGCAGTCTGGGTCATGCTTCATTCTGGAAGTCGCGGTATCGGTAACGTGATCGGGCGTTACTTCATTGCCTTGGCGAAAAAAGACATGGAACGTCATGAGATTCATTTACCTCACCGCGACTTAGCCTATTTACAAGAAGGCACTGATTTTTTTGATGATTACGTTGAAGCCGTGCATTGGGCACAGGATTACGCAATGGAAAATCGTCGAGAAATGATGCGCTTGTTATTAGAAGCCTTGCGCAAATGTTTTCCACATTTCAGCATTACTAAAGAAGCCATTAATTGTCACCATAACTACGTGGCACAGGAACACCATTTTGGTGAAAATGTTTATTTGACCCGCAAAGGTGCGATTAGCGCTAAAGAAGGTGAATTAGGCATTATTCCTGGCAGCATGGGCGCGAAATCTTTCATTGTGCAGGGTTTAGGCGAAGCTGAATCTTTTTGTTCTTGTTCCCACGGGGCTGGGCGGCGCATGAGCCGAACAGCGGCAAAAAAACGTTTCAACCATCGGGATTTAGAAGAACAGACGCAAGGCGTTGAATGCCGTAAAGACGCAGGCGTGGTCGATGAAATTCCAGGGGCTTACAAAGACATTGATGAAGTCATGCGTCATCAGACCGATTTAGTCCAAGTCGTGCATACCTTGAAACAGATTGTCTGCGTAAAAGGCTAACCGTAAGATGGGCACGCTATCGCTGTGTCCATCCTACTTTACACTCTGCAAAAACACCTCGCACGCCTGTAGCAGCTTGGCTTCTGCGGCGGACTCACTCATGTCTTTTTCCGCTTGATCGGCGGGCCAATCGGCTAACACCGCTTCCACCAAGGCTTGCGGCGACCACGGGCGGGTTCGTAACGAAGCTAATTGCTGGCGTAAATCCTCGCGGTCGGTGTCGCTTAACGGGGCGGCGGCGCGCTGCATAAACGCAAAAATCTGCTCATCATCGGCCAGCCAAGCTTGTAACTTCAGCCAAGCCGCACGGGATTGCACGGGCAAAGGCATCCCTTGCGCATCAAACAAGCCCAACTCGGCAGGTAAAGGCTCTCCCGGCGGTAAGCCGCGTGCTGACATTAAATCAGGGTTTTCGACTTGTTCTTGAAACCAATCTCTGGCGGCATAGGCATAGCCAAAAGGCTCTAGCACTTGAGCAAAGGCTTCCTGCGCTGCCTCACTGCCCTGCGCCAAAGACTGTTCAACTTTGTCTAATGCGGCTTGTAAGTCGGGTGACAGTGACCGTGACAGTGACTCTGACAGTGACTCTGACAGTGACTCTGACAGTGACAGTGACAGTGACCGTGACAGTGACAGTGACCGTAACAGTGACCGTGACAGTGACCGTGACCGTGACCATGACCGTGACCATGACCGTGACCGTGACCGTGACCGTGACCGTGACCGTGACCGTGACAGTGACAGTGACCGTAACAGTGACCATGACAGTGACAGTGACAGTGACCGTGACAGTGACCGTGACTGTAAAAAAGTTTCAACTTGTTGCTGGGAAAATAAAGCCGCTGCCTCGCCTAATAACAGCACGGCATACAAATGCAGGGCGCACTGGATTCTGGATAATAAGGCTTGTTGGGGATACAGGCTGAGTAACACTACGGCTTGACTAAATTCTGGCTCAGTCGCTTCGCCTTGTAATAGCCACACCTCCACAGGCAATTGCTGAGATACGTCAGCCCATAAATCCCCTTGCGCAGGTAATAAGCCATCTAATTCAAAACTACTGCGCGTGATGATGGGCTGGTGTTCTTCATCCTCTGCATAGAGCAAATCAGCTTGTGTGGCACAACGTATCTGTACATAGCCCAGCAATTCATCCTGCAAAGCTCGCCCTGCAAAAGGCTGCAAAGCATCACTCTCCTCTTGCCAGCCGCTACCATTAATCACTCCCAGCAAAGCATGGGTGCGGGCTTCTATTTCACCCTCTTCTGTCGCCCAAGAAGCATCATCGGGCGGGTTTAGCCAACGCTGTTGCATACTGCCCCATAAATAATACGGCGCTTCGTCTGTCTCTTCTAAAATAGGGATATGGTGAGCACGGGTGTTTTCAACCGCCTTTTCTAAGCACTGCCAACGGCTTTCATCATCAGAACAGCTTAATAAGCTGCGGAAACAGTCTAGGCGGGTCTGCTCTAAATCCGGTAATTGACGTAAGTATTGCCCATAATTTCGTTCAGGATGAATCAAAGCCGTGCCGATCAGAATCGGCCACCAAGCCCTACGTTCTTCTGACGTAAAGCTGAGTTCTTGTCCGCATAACGCCGCCATTAACACATCCGCTTGTGGAGCTTGTGCCGGATCAAGCCAGGATAAGACCTCAAAATGCCCTTCGTTATCGGTTTCTGTCGCCCAAATCGCCAATAGCAATAAGCCCACTTCGTCCCAGCCAGGACGGGCTAAATGCGCCAATAAGTGTTCTTGTAAATAGGTCTGGGTTTTCTCCACACCGCGTGTGACCGTGGCGCGTTTGTATAAAAATTCTGCACACAGATATTCTTGAAAACTTAAATGGGCAAATTGAATCTCACCTTCAGCAGGGGCGACCAATAAACCCGCAGGATGTAGGAAATATTTCAATAAGGCTTGCGCATCAGAGGCTTGCAAGCTGACAAAACGTCCGTATTCACTGCTGTTTAATTGGGTGTGTATGTGTGCCAATAATTCGTCTTGTGTCCATATCACCCGGCGTTTGTCGGCATCCTCCCATTCTTTAACACTTTCACTGCCGCGTTGCTGACTTTGCCAAGCTAAATAGCCCAAGACTAGGCGGGTTTCTTTTTCAGGCCAATGCGGCATGGGCGTGTCGTCTAAGGTGGTTTTTCTTTGGCGGTGGCGTTCTTGGCGATGTAAATACAGGTCGATAATGGCTTGATACAAATCCGCCCGACCATGCGGCATTTCATTGCGGGTGCAATGCACTAAAGCCATTAAAGTGAGAAAAATCGGACGGCGTGCCAGGGTGAGCAAATACGCTCGTCGAGGGTCTTGCAAGGCGGCGAGAAAGCTTTGAATCCCCGCTTCTTGTTTGGTTTTCCAGTCTTTACGCAAGGCGTACCAAGATTGAATAAAGCGTTGAATTTGTTGCCAATACAAGGGTTGCAAATGGTGCAAAGCGGGGCGCTGGGTGGGTAATTGTTCATAACCCGCTGGACGGCCTGTGAGCAGCACCCGCCAGCCGCGAGTCTGCGCTTGTCGTGCTAAGTCAATAATATGCGCTCGCGTCTTCGCCCCGCCCGCTTCGTCCATGCCGTCAAACAGCAATAACACCGCGTGTTCACGCAGGGCTAAAGCCTGTTTTAAACGCGCCACATCTAAGTGCATGTCATCGGCTTCGGCTTGTTCGGCCTGCTGTTGCCACCAGTGATCCAACATAGCGTCTACATCCGCAAACTGATCCGCAGGCGGTAAGCTGCGCAATATCAGCGGCAAAGCCAGCAGCTTAGGAAAGGCGCTCATGCGCCGCGATAAATCACTGCCCAAGGGAGCGCATAATTCCGTAATAATCGCTTGCACCAGTGTGGTTTTACCGCTGCCGGGACGACCGGATAAAGCTATAAAATCCCGCTCTGCCAGCAAATCCCATAAGGCTATGCCGCGCGGTTGTTCCTCTTTAACCGCATCGGGTTTGCCTATTTTTTCATCGCTGATGTCGTCCTTGGCGGCATACAAGGGCACAAAAATCTGTTGCAAGCTGATGGGGTCGGCTTCGTCAGCCATTTCCAGCAAGTCCACGCGCTGATAGCGATAATGCAACCAGCGCATAAAATCGCCTCTGGCTTCGCCGCGTTTGTTTTGTTCGTAAATCGAGTCGGTAGCACTCATGGACGATCTTCCTGGGTGTCGAGATGAATAAAGGCATCGGGTAACACTTGATCCAGCGGCACAATGGCTTTGTACCAAGCAATAAAGTATTCATCCGAGCGTTTGCGATCTTTGCGTTCATTAAAAAACCGGACGGCATCGGCTAAATCTAAATGACGATGTTTGTCTTGTTCTTCTTGGATTTCTTTAGGTTTGAGAACATGAGCAAAGGCATTAGAAAAAATTTGAGACAATAAGCGTTGATCATCTGCATCAATATCTTGGGCTAAATCTTTAGGCACCTTTTGGCTGGTGAGTTCTGCACTCAAGACTTTTAAAGCCCAAGGCTGGTGTTCTAATAAGCGCCATAAAGATTTGTGATACAAGCGCATGTAATGAAATAACACAAATTGATGGACTAAAAAACCTGTGGCTTCATCCGATGTTTCGACTCGATTTTTAAGGGGTTCAAATAAATGCCAGGTGGCACACAGGCTGTTGAGAAAATTTTTAACCTTGCGGGGATTGGGTTCTAATAAAGCGGCGAGATTTTCATCCACACGGCGACAGTCTGGACGCTGTGTCTGCTGTTCTTCAGAGGCATCGTCAAACACAGCTTGCAAAGGAATACTATGTTCTTCTAATTGCTGCTTAATAAAGGCTTGAATACGTTGAGTGCGTGGCATGGGCACCGGCATATGGGCTTGAAATAATTTTTCCAGATATTCTCGATTGTCGTCTTCTGAGCGGTGTTGCCAATGATTTCTTAAGGCTTTTAACACCGCATCGTCATCAATTCCAAATACAAATACACAGTGCTTGGTGTTTAAATACAGTTTAATGCCTTCTAATAAACTGATTATCACGCTTTCTTCGCAGCGGTCTAAATCATCAATAAAAATCACTAAGCGTGCTTGTTTGTGTGTATTTTCTTGTTCATCTTGTTTAATTGTTTTGAGCAAATTCTCCACGACTTCTTCAAACAATAAATGAAAGCGTTGTCCATCGCTTAAACTCGGTGTTGTGTCTGCGTCTTTCCAAGCTTGGCTCACGGTCTGTGCCGTGCCGCTGACTAAAGCACCGCGATACAAACCTGTGATATTGGCTCCTACATCAATGGCTTTTTCCAGCAAAGCCAACGTTGCCATTCCGCCTTGGTGATTGAGGTTTTTAGCTTTCTCAAAAACACTGCTGAATTGTTGCTGAATTTCTAGCAATAAGGGCACTAAAGGATTATCCGCATTTTGATGTTGCCAAGGCGAATACCACACACAAAAACTGGCTTTAGCGATGTCGTGTAAATCCCCCCAATCGCCGCCCAGCGGCTCTACCCGCTGATCGTGTCGCCATTTTTGCCAATCTTTTTCTGCATATTCTTGCTGTACATTGCCCAAAGGCACGGCTTGGCTAATTGGATGCCCGCCCAGCGTGGCAAAAGCGCGGCGCAAAATGCTGGTTTTACCCGATCCCCATTTGCCGATCACGCCGATGCTAAACGGCGTTGGCACTTGCAAAGCCATCTGCGCGACTTGATCGCCACCACGGGCGATGCCTAAATCATCGTCGAGTGTCCAGACATCGTTATGATATTTTTCTTGCATAGGATTCTCATGAGTGTTGAGGGATGACGAGCATCATCTCCAATAGCGGGGATGTGTGGTAAATTTAAAGCCAGAGCTTAGTTTAACTCGTTCCCATGTGTCACATTGCCATTCAGTGAAGCCCCAAAGGGGCGTCATTTATATAGCCAGGGGCAACGCCCCTGGATGAGTTGTGATAAACATTAAGCCCTGAAAGGGCGAAATAACGTCTTTATTTATTTCGCCCTTTCAGGGCTTAATCTATTCGATATTTATTGTCCCAGGGCGTTGCCCTGGGCTATATAGATCACGCCCCGTTGGGGCTAAAATGCATCACTGAATGGCAGTGATGTGTTACATGAGAACAAGGTAAAGACAGCGCTTAGTTGACTGACTAACCCGCTGGCTAGTGCTTTGTCAATTCTAAGAATTAGGTGGTCAAATTTCACCACGGAGGCGCGGAGGTGACACGGAGGACACAGAGGTGAGTTAAATTAAAAGTCTTTCTCCGTGCGCTCTGTGCCTTCTCCGTGTCTCCGTGGTAAAAAATGCAACCCTAAATAAGTAGGCTTGACGAAGCACTAGGCCATAAGATTCATTATTTTATCAAGGAGCTTTATATGCGACATATTGTTTTGTGTTTGATGTTAGGTGGGGTTGTTGCGCCCGTGTGGGCTGATGAAGTGGATATTGAGAATGGCAAAAATTTGCATAACACTCATTGTAATGCCTGCCATCAATCCATGTCTGAAGGCGATCCCAACCAGTTGTACACCCGCGAAAACCGCCGTGTGACGAATGCGGGTCAGCTGCAAAACCAGGTGCAACGATGCAGCTTAAATTTACGTTTGGAGTGGTTTGATACCGAGATTAATGATGTCTCTGCTTATCTGAATCAGCAGTTTTATCATTTCAAACCCTAACGCAAACAAGTCTATAGGAAAACATCAGTGGTTAAGAGCCTATACGAAAACAGGATAATCGGCTGCAAACCCGCTCTTTTGGCCCAGTTTTCCGCTTTTTATCAACAAATAGCCCGCTATTCGCCTTAAAAAACCGAAAAACCTGCCTCAAAATGGCGAATTTTCGCTTCGATTCCCCATCTTCGTATAGGCTCTAAGACTGCCAGTCCTTGAAGGACTGGCAGTCTTGGGTTTGGCGCTACCGCAAGCCTATAAATATACTTTATTAAGGAATGATTATGCATCACCCGCATTTTCCACCTCCACAGGAAGAGTGGATTTTTGATGTTACCGAGCAAAGTTTTCAAGCTCTAGTCATTGAGGCTTCTCAACAGGTGCCGATTTTGGTGGATTTCTGGGCGGATTGGTGTGCCCCGTGCCGGATGCTCACGCCAGTGTTGGAGCGGGCGGTGGCGGAGTATGAGGGGCGTTGGCAGTTGGCGAAAGTGGAAGTTGATGACAATATGCGATTGGCGGGACGTTATAAGTTGCGCGGTTTTCCGACGGTGCTGATGTTTCGTGATGGCGAAGTGATTGGGCATTTTACCAGTGCTAAACCTTTGCATTGGGTGAAACAATTTCTGGATGAGCACTTAACATGAGCGAGTTATTGACCGAACAGGATTTTGTGCCTTATCAAGCGATGTCTCATATGCCCGCAGGACGGGCGCTGGTGTTAGCGCCTCACCCTGATGATGAGGTGTTTGGCTGTGGCGGTGCCATTATGAGCCATCGAGAGCAAGGCGATGAGGTGACGGTGTTTGTAGCCACCGATGGACGTGCCGCAGAGCCTCATGTGGATGACGCGGCTTGTCAGGCATATATTGTGATGCGCCAAGCGGAAAGCCGAGCAGCGGCGGCGGTGTTGGGGTATCAGGAAATATTGTTTGACGACGTGGCGGATCGTGAATTGCGCTGTGATGAGACTTTGATACGGCGTTTGATGGACTTAATCGAGCAGCAGCAGGCGACGCGAGTGTATGCGCCTTCGGTGTGGGAAATGCATCCTGATCATCGTGCTTTGGCGGATGCAGCAGTGGCGGCGGTCAGTCGTTGCGGTGCGGCGGTGACGCTGATCATGTATGAAATCGGTGTGCCTTTGCATCCGAATCTGTTGTTAGCCTTGGATGCGCGATTGGAGCAAAAACGTGCGGCTATGGCGTGTTTTCACAGCCAGTTGCGTTTGCAAGATTATCGCCGTCATTTGGAAGCTTTACATGCTTATCGTTCTTATACTTTGCCGCCCACGGTGACGATGGCTGAAGGTTTTTATCAAGTGAATGGTGCTGAATTAGCAGCGCATCCTGAATGGCGTTATGGTCGCACACGACAAACTTTAGACATGATCAACTATGCTGTAAACAAGCAATAGACTTGTTGCAAGGGGTATCTATCTCAAAACCACACCTTTTCGCTAGATGCCTGCCCCTCGCAACAAGTCTAATGAAGATTTTGCATTACGTTCGTTTCTGCTTTACCTTGTATTGCCAGTGGTAGATACTCATCCACTAGAGAACAGTGACAATTAGTGACAGCCTAGAAGAGTCTGTTTTCAAGTGTTGCCCCTTCTTTGCTCTCACTTCTCACCGACCTGGTGAGCAAATAATAATTATAAATCAGACTCTAAGCATAGGTACCATTGCTTTTATACCTAGCTTAAGAGGTGAGTCTTACTAACATCAGAAGTGGCCTGATACAGATAAATTGTTGTATTTTAAAGCTGATTTAAGACAAATTATTTCAAGATGTGAGGCGTAGTAACGGGTGTTACGACAATCTTGGGATAAGTGGAACTGTTAGCTTGACTAGCACCGATTTATATGAATCAAGCCACTTTTTAAAGGTATTACATCACTAAACTACCTTTAGGGGCTATACAATGCACTATTGTGCATCCCCTCTTAGATGTTAGTGTTTTGCGTGATAATGATTGAATCAAAAAGTTATTGGAATTACGCAAACATTTTTCTCAAGGAGAACACAGTTTATGCCTGTGTTTGATCACTTTTGTATTTTGATTGTTGATGATAATTCAAACAATCTATTTACTTTACGCACCTTATTGCACGAACACCTGGAAGGACTGCAAGTCATTGAAGCCCTCTCTGGGCAAGAAGCACTTCGCTGTCTTTTAGAGAACCCTGTCGATCTCATTTTGTTGGATGTGCAGATGCCAGAAATGGATGGCTTTGAAACCGCCAAGCTCATTCTGTCGTTTAAACCCACCGCTCATATCCCCATCGTCTTTCTCAGCGCCGCTTATAAATCTGAAGAGTTTCAACGCAAAGGCTTTGACGCGGGTGCTGCCGATTATCTCACCAAGCCCATTGATACGCCGCAACTGATCAGTAAAGTCCGTTTGTATTTACGCTTTATTGAGCAAGATCGTGAGCATAGTCAAGAGCTTGAGCAGAAAGTGGCAGAACGTACCCGCGCCTTGCAACAAGCTCGCGATGAATTAGAGCTGCGTGTGGTAGAACGCACGCAGGAATTGCAGGACACTAACCAACAATTGACGCACGCTAAAGAAATGGCTGAAACGGCTAATGTGGCGAAAAGCCAATTTCTGGCTAATATGAGTCATGAGCTGCGCACACCGTTGAATGCGATTATTGGTTATAGCGAAATGCTGCTCGATGATGTGGCGGATGAAGCCGATGATCGCGGCGTAGAATTAGAAGAGATTGAGCGCAGTGAAGATATTGATCGGATTTTACATGCGGGCAGGCATTTGCTGGAGTTGATCAGCGGCGTGCTGGATATTTCTAAAATTGAAGCGGGTCGCATGACGGTGTTTTATGAGCATTTCAGCGTGATTGATTTGCTAGACGATATTATTAGCACCATGTATCCCTTGGCTGAAAAGCAACAGAATCAGCTTGAAATGAAGTGCAGCAGTGATTTGGGCACGATATACAGTGATCGCACTAAGGTGCAGCAAATTTTGCTGAACTTGCTCAGCAATGCCTGCAAATTTACGGATGAAGGTTTGGTGTCTATACAAGCGGATCGTCAATCTAATGGCGATATTGGTTTTGTGTATTTTCGCATTCATGATTCAGGTATTGGGTTAAATGAAGAACAAAAATCTAAGTTATTTGAACCCTTTACGCAGGCGGATGCGTCTACTACGCGCAAATATGGCGGCACGGGTTTAGGACTTGCCATTACTCAACACTTTGCCCGTTTGTTAGGCGGCGATGTGGATGTGGACAGTGTGCTCGGAGAAGGCAGCACTTTTATTGTGCGTTTGCCCGTGCAAGCGCCTCCGGTAGAAGTGGTGGAAGACCCTGCATAATGTGTCAATAGACGGGTTGCAAAGGGTATTCATCGACTGCAAAGGCATGGATTTTCGCAACGATAACGATACCGACCCCTTGCAACCCGTCTAATTAAGTTTTATCCAGCAACACCATTAGGAGGCAACATGTCTGAAAAACAAAAAATAATTCACCAAGTTCAACAAAGCCGTCGAGAATTTCTCAAATACACGGCGTTGGGCGTGGCCTTACCCACTGTGCTGAGTATGTTGCCGTCCCCAGTGGGGGGACGTGCTTATGCACAATCAGAAAAACACATTGATGATGAATGGCTAGAAATTAGCAGTAAATACGGCAAACCGACGGGAGTCTTTGGCAAAATCGGTGATCCGGTGACCATGACCATTGGGTATCAACCTTATGGCACCATCCACTGGACCGCCAGCGTGAATAAACAAGCGCAATTGCTGTTGAAATATTTACCTAAAGGCAGTCGTGTGGTGTGGTTTCGCGCTTTGTCGGGTTCTCTCATCAACAACAATATGTTTGCTGGGAAAAACCAGTTTGGCTATATGTCTGACACACCGGGACTCAGCAATGGCGATAAGATAAAAGCTGATTTTGTCGCGGCGAGTGGCTACGATATAGGTGAATTTGGCAGCTTATGTGTGCCGAAAATGTATATTGATGGCGGCAAGATCAAAACGCCCCAGGATTTAGAAGGCAAACCTGTCGCCACTGCGTTTGGTTCTTTTTCTCATCGCCAAATATTGACTTGGATGCATGAATTCAAAGTAAAACCTCAACTGATGAATCAATCCATTGATCAGCAAATGAGTTCACTGCGCAGCGGCAAAATTCACGCAGCGATGTTCTGGGAACCCTATCCCTCTTGGATGGAAATGAAAGGTGTGGCGACACGCTGGATGACCGGACAAGATATGCCTAACACCACGGATCAATATTATCCTGAACTATCAGTGAAACATTTTCATGATGTGGGGGCTACGCTGGCGATTCATGACTGGTTGCGCGAACGGCCTGATGTGATGGCAGCTTATCTGAAATCCGAAGAAGAATGCCGCGATATGATGACCAATGATCCTGACACAGCGGCTTATTTTATTTGGACGGATGTGTCAGAAATCCCCCCACCCGTCGTGCGTGCCACCTTGGATATGGTGGTCTGGGACGGGCGTATTAATGGCGATATGCGCAAACACTTAAAAGCCTGCGCTCATCAATGGAAAGCGGAGGAAATGATCAAAAATCCTCGCAGCCAAGACCCAGAGAAATATGTAGATGAATGGGCTGATGATCGATTGTTGCATCTCGTCATGAAACAGCTTGAAGCTGAGGGGCGCTGGACATCCAACCAACAACCGGGTTTTCCTCATCCTCGTGTGCCTCAACAAGCCAAGCGTCAAAGTTGGGAAACGCATAAGGATTACAAACCGGAGCCTAAGTTGTGGACACCCACAGTGATGGGTTCATAGTCAGTGAGTGAATCGTTGATTTTTTAGCCCTAACAGGATGCTCTCTACAGAGCCTAATACACCATCAAGCTGGTTTTGACGGGATGAGACCTGACAGGTTTTGAAAACCTGTCAGGTCTTTGGATTCCCAACCCGACAATAAATGTCAACAGAGCCTAGCATCCCATATACATCCATTGTGCTATGACTTCTATTGACCCGACAGTGTCTTAGACACCAGGACTTGCTTACCGATCATGAAAATTCGTAGCCGCTTATTAGCCACCACACTCCTCATCAGCATTCTCCCCATCACTATCGTCGGTGGCTTAAGTTTATGGGAAAGTCATCAAGCGCTGTCTCATCAAGCTTTTAAGCACCTGGAAAGTGTGCGGCAAATTAAAAAGCAACAAATTGAAAGCTTTTTTGCTGAACGTCGCGAAGATATGCAGGTGTTGATACATGTCGTCTCGCTATTAGAACAAAAAGCACAACAACGTTTATCTTCCATCCAAGCCAATAAAATTGCGCAACTTCAAGCCTTTTTTCAAGAACGTCTGCGCAATATTGCGGTGCTCTCCAAAGATGAATGGGTGGGGCAAGCACTAGAACAATTTGATAGCGCCTTGAAAATGGAACAAGGCGTTGGCGGTCTAGCCTGGACTTCGATTGAAGGCCGACTGGGCGAGAGCTTGAAAAAAATTCAAGATGAATATGATTATTTTGACTTGATACTCATTGCTAAAGAAGGGGATGTGGTTTATTCCACTCGCAAAGGCGCTGATCTTGGCAAAAATATTCTCACCGAAGCTTCCACCTCAAATCCCTTGTACCGCGCTTTTGACAAAGGCTTAAAACGCACCAGTATTGAAGATTTTGCCTTTTATGAAGATGCCGATCATCAATATATTTCATTTGTTAGTGCCCCCTTGTATCGCTTTGAAGAACTCTCTGGCGTGTTGGTGTTAGCGCTGACCCTCGACTCCCAAGCGCCTGCCTCGATAAATAATATTTTGCAACGCCGAGAAGGTTTAGGCGACACCGGAGAAAGCTATTTAGTGGGGCGTGTGGACAACAAGATCACTTACCGCAACCCACGCACAATCCCATTAAACCCTTCCGTACCCGGCGATGTAGCTACAGGGATTGATGTCATGCAAGGTTTTGAAGGGAAATCCCAGTCTATGGTGAAGATGACAAAGGATAAACTCTTAAAACTCACCTCTTATGCGCCCTTACCCATTCCTGGTTTAGATTGGGTATTGATTAGCCAAATTAATTTAGAAGAAGCCATTACACCGCGTTTACACAAAAATGAAGCAGACTTCTTTAGTCAATACATTAAACATTATGATTACCATGATTTGCTACTGGTGCATCCTAAAGGTCAGGTGTTTTATAGCGTGGCAAAAGAAGATGATTATGGGAGCAATTTGTTTTATGAAGAATATAGCCACACTCACTTAGCTAAATTAATTCAAAAAGTACGGGATACAGGACATCTCAAGGTCAGCGATTACGCATTGTATGCTCCAAGTAATAACGAACCAGTCGCTTTTATTGCTCAACCGTTAGTCTCTGAAGAAGGTGAAATAGAACTTATTGTTGTCTTGCAACTCCACGACAATAGCCTTAGCAGTATCATGGATCAACGCGAAGGTATGGGAGAAACGGGAGAAAGTTACCTGGTGGGGCAAGATCATTTAATGCGCTCAAATAGCTTCTTAGACACCGCACAACGTACTATGCAAGCCTCTCTCAATGATCCTAAAAATGGTAGCGTAAAAACCTCCAGTGTTATGGCGGCTTTGCGAGGAGACACTGGAGAACAGATCAGCACTAATTACTTAGAACAAGCGGTTTTATCGGCCTACACCCCGCTTAAATTAAACGATCAACAATGGGCTTTGATCACGGAAATCAATAAGCAAGAAGCCTTTGCCGAAATCTACGAATTGCAGATATTAATGGCCTTTATCATGACGCTCATCGTCTTGATCAGTTGGTGGTTGTCTGCTGATTTTACCCGACAACTCAGCACCCCCTTGTTACGCATTAGAAAACGCTTACGCAGTTTGTCTCAAGGCGAAGTGATGACCACCTCGTTGGAATATCACGGTCATGATGAAATTGCTGAAATTGCCACCGCTACCGAACAATTAGGCCATGCGTTGCGCAGTGTCATCCAGCAAGCGAAAGACATTACCGCTGGTGATTTCAATAATGAAGTGGCGTTATTGTCAGACAAAGATGAATTAGGACATGCGCTGACCACCATGATCACCACTTTGCGTGGTGTGGTTATGCAGGCTAATTTAATCGCCCAAGGCGATTATTCACGCGAAGTTCAGGTGCGCTCCGACAATGATCAACTCGGCTTAGCCTTAGCTGATATGACCCACACCTTGCGTCAAATGCATGAAAGCAATACTTCAGCTTTGAGTACATTAGAACAAGAAAATGCTCAGAAAAACCGCGAAGACTGGTTCAAAACAGGCATGGGAGAACTGGGCGAATGCATGAGCGGACAACAAGATACGGCTATTTTGGGCAAAAATATCATCGGCTTTTTGGCTAAATACCTCAATGCACAAATCGGCACCTTTTACTTGTTGATTGAAAACGACATTCATCGAAATACAGGGCGATTGAAATTAATCGCCAGCTACGCTTATACCCGACGCAAAAGTGCGAGCCAAGAATTTGTTTTAGGTGAAGGTTTAGTCGGACAAGCCGCACTAGAAAATCAACTCATTGTGATTACTTCCGTACCCACAGAATACATCCAAATTCAATCCAGTGTAGGCGACGCTCCGCCACACAATCTAGTCATTGTACCGTTTAGCTATGAAGAACAACTCAGTGGTGTCTTTGAATTAGGACGTTTTGAAGCCTTTAGTGATGATGAATTAAATTTCTTAAAACAAGTGACGACGAGCGTTGGCATTGCAGTGAACACCGCAGAATCACGAGTACGTATGCAAGAGCTATTAGAACAAAGCCGCGCTCAAGCTGAAGAACTGCAAAGTCAATCGGAAGAGTTGCAAAGTCAACAAGAAGAATTACGCCAAAGCAACGAAGAGCTCGAAGCTCGCAGCAATGATTTAGAATCTCAAAAAGAAGCCATTCGTAGCAAAAATGCGGCATTACAAGACAGCCAAAAATCCATTGAAGCGAAAGCCGAAGAGCTTGAATTAGCCAGCAAATACAAATCAGAGTTTTTGGCTAACATGTCACACGAATTACGCACACCATTAAACAGTATGCTGATTTTGTCGCAAATGTTAATGGAGAATAAACATAGCAACCTCACTGAGCAACAAGTAGAATCCGCTCGTACTATTCATCATGCAGGCGCTGATCTGCTCAATTTGATTAATGATATTTTGGATTTATCCAAAGTAGAAGCGGGTAAAATTCAAATTCATCTGGAAGATTTTCCACTCAGCACTTTATCAGATGCTTTAACGCGCAACTTTCAGCCGATGGCGGAAAACAAAGGTTTGAACTTTAGTATTGAATCCGCCTTGTCCAATGAGTTCATATTACATACTGATTTACAACGCTTGCGCCAAATTGTCACTAACCTGCTCTCCAATGCGTTTAAATTCACTGAAAAAGACGGTGCTGTGATCTTGACCATCAGCCAACCGAATGCACAGAACATCAGTTTTGCGGTCACGGATTCTGGCATTGGCATTTCTACTGAAAAACAAAAAAGTATTTTTGAAGCCTTTCATCAAGCCGACGGCACGACCAGTCGCCGTTATGGCGGGACAGGACTGGGCTTATCCATTTCTCGTCAATTGACTAAACTGCTCCAAGGCACACTCAGTTTGGAAAGCGAAGCAGGCGAAGGCAGCACCTTTACATTGACGGTGCCGATGTATCTCCAAAAAGTAGCGGGCAGCGAATCATCGGCTACGCCTGTGTCTCGTTTGCCCACACCTCAAACCCCGGCAACCCCCAGTTCACCGCCACCCGTTTCGCTTCCAACGCCGATTCCAACACCCGCACCTCCAGTCGCCAGCCATGCTGCTGCGGAGACCACCACGACAGCGGAGACTGTGTCGCCCAAACCATTGCCCAGCACGATATGCCAAGATGATCGCGAGCAACTGCAAGCTGATGATAAAACATTATTAATCGTTGAAGATGATGAGAAATTTGCGCAAATTTTATTGGATTTAGCCCGTGAACGCGGGTTTAAAGTCTTGTGTGCAAATGACGGAGAAAATGGCTTACAACTGGCTCAAGAATATCGACCTAGCGCGATTGTTCTCGATGTGGGTTTGCCCCGCATTGATGGCTGGACGGTGATGGATAAGCTCAAACACGATTCCGAGCTGCGCCACATTCCGGTGCATTTTGTCTCCGGCACCGATGATCACGCCGACGCGCTGCGCATGGGCGCAATTGGTTATTTGTTAAAACCCGTGAGCATGACAGAACTCGGTGGAGCTTTCAAAACCATTGAAAACTTCATCCAAAAAGACTTAAAACAATTATTGTTAGTCGCGGATGACAGCGAACATCGCCAACAAATTCTGGAGCTATTACAAAGCGAAGAAGCGCAAGCTATCACAGCCCCCAATAAAGCTGAAGCCTGGGACTTGCTCCAGCAAAATCTACACACCTATGATTGCATTGTGTTGGATGTTAGCACCGAACAAGACACCGGAATTGAACTATTGAACGACTTGCGTCAGCAAGACCATTTACGTCAGATTCCTGTGATTATTTATGCCGAGCGAGAACTATCACAGTATGAAGAACAATTATTAGAAAGCAGTATGGATCAACTCACGGTTAAATCTGTGCGCTCGCCCGAACGTTTGCTCGATGAAGCCACTTTGTTTTTGCATCAGGTTGAAGCTAAATTACCCGAAAACAAACGCCTCATGCTCAATCGTGTTCATGACAAAGAAGCTTTATTTCAAGGTAAGAAAATTCTGCTGGCAGATGATGATATGCGCAATGTATTTGCTTTGGGTGGCTCGTTGGAAAGCAAAGGCATGACGGTGATTCTGGCGCAAGATGGCGAAGAAGCCATCACGCAATTGCAGGAAAACCCTGATGTTGATTTGATTTTAATGGATGTCATGATGCCGAATATTGATGGCTATGAAGCCATGCGCCGCATTCGTGCGGAACGACGGTTTAAGAAACTGCCCATCATTGCGCTCACCGCCAAAGCCATGAAAAATGACAGGGCTAAATGTATCGAAGCAGGTGCCAGTGATTATTTATCGAAACCGCTGGATGTCGATAAATTGCTCTCTTTAATGCGCGTGTGGTTGTATCAATAAGCCCCGTGTTTTGAAAAACACCATGCCTCCACTCACTCATATTGTCATTGGCGTATTAAGCAATACCGCTGGTGACATTTGCATTGCGCAACGCTCCACATCCGCACATCAAGGCGGTTTGTGGGAATTCCCTGGCGGTAAATGCGAAGCCGACGAAACTCCTTTAATGGCTTTGCAACGCGAGCTGCATGAAGAACTGGGCATCCAAGTCACACAGGCCACACCCTTAATCCGCTTGCAACACGATTATCCCGATCAATCCGTTTTACTCGATGTCTGGCAGGTGGCGGCTTGGCAAGGTGAAGCCTGGGGTAAAGAAGGCCAGCCCGTGCGTTGGGTGCCTAAAAATACTTTACGCCACTGGGCTTTTCCCGTCGCCAATCAAGCGATTATCCGCGCTATCGAATTACCCGACAGCTATCTCATCACGCCAGAAGCCCACGACATCAAAGCCTTTTTGCAGGCTTTAGAGCGCAGCTTGCAAACCGGTATCAAATTGGTACAACTGCGCACATGTTCTTTGACACTCAATGATTACATGGACTTAGCCCAACAAGCGGCGACACTCTGCCATCAAGCCAAAGCGCGTTTATTGCTCAATGCCGCCTGTGCAACGCCAGAGCATTTAGCGCTCACGGGAGCCGACGGTTTGCATTTAACCAGCACCGCCTTGCATCAATACACGCAACGTCCCGTATCTGCTCAACAATGGTTGGCAGCCTCCTGTCATGACTCGCAAGACATCGCACAAGCGCAACGCTTAGGCGTAGATTTTCTGGTGTTGTCGCCGGTGGCTCACACGTCATCCCATCCTCATGCCTCACCGCTGGGCTGGCAAAAGTTTCAAGATATAGTGGCGACCGCTCGCTGTCCGGTCTATGCCTTGGGCGGTATGCAGCGACAAGATATTGCGCCAGCACGGGCTTGCGGTGCGCAAGGTATTGCCAGCATTAGCGGCTTATGGGCGGCTGCGCCTAGCCACGGCTAAACGACTCATGCTACGCCGCTTGCTGTATCACAATTTCCGCAGTGTGTATCGCATTGACCAATGGTTTCGCCATCATTTCACCAAACCCGGTATGCTGGTGTTTGGAGCCATGATCGCGGCTGCGGTGTTTGGTATTGATACGCGCAAAACTTTTGCCTATCAACTATTTAGCTTTACTGCGGCGTTATTGATTGTAAGCTGGCTGGCAAGCTTTTGGTATCGCACTCGTTTTAGTTTTAAACGCCAACTGCCCCCCTTTGGTAGCGTCAATCAAGCGCTGCATTACCATATTGTGTTGGACAATCCGCACCCTCGCGCACAAATCGGTTTAAGCCTGCAAGAGGCTTTAGAAGGCGAAAACATCAGTTTTCAACAATATGTTCAAGCCGTTACGCCCCATGTGCGGCGCAATTGGTTTGATCAATATGTGGGGTATCCGCGCTGGGTGTGGCTGCTGCGCCATCAACGCGGTGCTGATACGCGCTGGCAGCACTTGCCCGCGCTGCCCGCACAACACAGCCTAAAAATCCGCACGAGTATTTATCCACAACGGCGCGGTTATGTGCATTTTCGCCGTTTATTCATTGCTCGCCCTGATCCGCTGGGCTTATTCAATGCTTTGCAAACGCTGTCTCAAGCCGATGCCATTCTCATTTTGCCGCAGCGCTATCCCGTGCCACTGATCGATTTGCCAGGTTCACGCCGTTATCAAGCGGGTGGTGTGAATCTCGCGATGTCCGTGGGCGATGCCGTCGAATTTGTTGCTTTGCGCGAATACCGTCCGGGCGATGCCCTGCGCAATATTCATTGGAAAAGTTGGGCACGCCAAGGCAAGCCCATTGTGAAAGAATTTCAGGATGAATTTTTTGTGCGCCACGCTTTAGTGCTCGACACCTTTTGCACGGCGGCACAGCACGCTGTGTTTGAAGAAGCGGTATCGGTGGCGGCCTCATTTGTCGGGCATCTCACCACACAAGACACCTTGCTCGATTTGATGTTTGTAGGCACTGAAGCCTTTCGATTTACGGGCGGGCGAGGGCTGGGACACGTAGAAAAAATGCTAGAAATTTTAGCTTGCGTAGAGCTTTGCAGCGACAAACCCTTCGGCACGCTCGCGTCCTTATTGCTAGAACACGGGCATGAACTCAGCGGCTGTATTTTTGTGCTACTCGATTGGGACACAGCCCGTCAAGCGGTGTTAGAGCAACTGCAACAACAGGGCGTCCCCATGTTGACCTTAGTCGTCTTGCCCGTAGAAAAAGTGGCGTTAAAAGAGACACTGCCGAAGTATTGTCACGGTTTGCGGATGGGACATATTGCTGAGGATTTAGCAGGTTTAAAGCTTTAGAGCCTATACGAAGATGGGAAATCGAAGCGAAAATTCGCTATTTTGAGGCAGGTTTTTCGGTTTTTTAAGGCGAATAGCGGGCTATTTGTTGATAAAAAGCGGACAACCTGACCAAAAGGGCGGATTTGCAGCCGATTATCCCGTTTTCGTATAGGTTCTTAAAGCGGCAAGTTCATACGAAACTGTACGCCGTGACCGGGTTGGCTTTGGCATTCAAGTTGTCCGCCTAATGTTTGTGTCACCAAGTTGTACACAATGTGCAAACCTAAGCCAGTGCCGCCTTGACCGCGAGCGGTGGTGAAAAAGGGTTCAAAAATATGCGGCAAGTGTTCTGCATCAATGCCTTTTCCATCATCACAATAATCAATGATTAACCCTGCCTTCTCTTGAATAACATGAATCTCGATTTTGCCAGCTTGCTCTGGGTGAAAGCCATGTTTTAGAGAATTAAGTATCAGATTGCTAATGATTTGAGAAAAAGCCCCTGGATAAGAGGACAGTTTAATATCGGCGGTGCAATCTAATTGAATAGTATGTGGTGTGGATTTCAAACGTGGTTGTAAAGTATGCACAATTTCTTCTAAATAACTGAACAATTGAAAGCTACGTTTTTCTTGATACACTTGATCCACCGCTACTTGTTTAAAACTACGAATCAAATCAGCGGCTTTTAATAAATTAGCTTGAATCATGGCGCTGCTTTCATCGGCTACAATCAATAAATCTTCAAAAGCACTGCGGGTTAATTGTCCTTGTTTATAGGTGCTTTGATGTTCAGCCAGTTTCATTTGTAAGTGAGAAGCAGCGGTCACGCTAATGCCCACAGGCGTATTGATTTCATGCGCCACCCCCGCGACTAAACGCCCTAATGCAGCCATTTTTTCAGCTTCAACTAATTGCACTTGAGTCTCTTGCAATTGTTCTAAAGACACACGCAGCTCTTCATTGCTGCGATGTAAATCCTCAGTACGTTGTGCCACTCGTTGTTCTAATGCTTCATTAAAGGCATGAATTTCTGTCAAATCGCTAAATGTTGCCATATAACGCACACCAATAGCGGCCATTGAAATGCGTATATAGCGCAAGCTCAACGCTTGGTTGCGTAGTTGAGTTTCTAGTTGTGCCACTCCATTGTGTTGCTGTGCTTGTTGTTCTAGCTGATGCCAATGCGTTTCTAAATGCTCACAATCATCAAATTCGCTACAAACGTGTCGAAACCATTGTGAAATATACTGAGTATCTTGCGGCAATGCCCCAAAACACTTCACCAAAGCATCATTCACCATAATGATCTTCCCCGTTTCTTGTTCATACACCAATTTGGCGACTGGAGAGTGTTGTATCACTTGATAAACTTGATGGGCTTTTTCACGGCGCTCAGCAGATACCGCGCCCAATACCAAAGCCGTAAAACTAAACACCAAACCCATTAAACCCAAAGACACCATTGAAATATCACTGTGCTGTGTGAAAGGGCCTTTGTTCATCACCGTTGCCACTAAAGCAATCGTGAGCAAGGTGGTCAGCAATAAGCTGGTTTCGCGTTGTGAAAAACGGGCTGAACACCAGGCTAAAATAATGATTAACAACCAAGGCAAGCTGGGGCTGATGTGTGAATGGCTATCAAATAGGAAAAAAATACTAAAGGCGGCGAGATTTGCGACCACAAACAACACCAGAAATTCATCCCAACGCCCCTGCAATAATGTTAAACGGGGTTGCTGCCACCATAAAATCAGGGTAGGGCCGAGTAGCACCACACCTCCAGCATGAGCTAACCACCAACGCATCCAAGCAAAAGGGGCGGCCTCTAGCGACAAACGTCCTTCTAACAGCAACGCGGTGACACCGCCTGTAGCCGTGATGGCGGCATGTATGACCACGCCAAATAGCGCGAAGATAAAAATATCCTGGAGGGTTTTAAAAGGCGGCATGAATGACACATAACGCCGGATTAGATAAGCCGCTAACAGAGGGGCTAAGGTGTTAGTGACCGCAATTTCCAAGGCGGTGAGGAGAGGGGCTTGCAAGGAGAGTCCATTAGCCAACACGGCACCCAGATAAATGCCGACAGCCACTCGTGTTCCAAAGGATAAAGCCATGCATAATGCCAAAGCCGCCGCAGGCCATATCGGGGCTGGCAACATGCCGAATTCACGGAAAAAAGTCCAGATGACATGCGAAACACCCCAGTACATCAGGGCGACAAAGACATTCAACCATACAGTCTGGATCAAGCGTCCAGATAGGCTTTGAGATATTTGCATAATTCAGACTTCTGGAAATTTTCACTGAATTGTTTTAAATCTTGAGCAAATTGATGAAAACGTTCATCCCATTCCTGCAAGCGTTCTGCTTCATCTGCAATATCTTGGATATAACCCTGCATTGCCAATTCATACAGGTTTTCCACTTTTTCCTTGGACGGGGCTGGAGGGCGATCTTGAGGGGCCACCATTGATGGCGGCATTTTTTGCGGAGTCAGCGTGGCACAAATGCCGTCTGTCCATTCTATTTCTTTAGGCAAGGGGAGATGAAAATGGCAAGAACAACCTTGTTGAGGTGGGCAATCAATATCTAATGTTGAATGCAAACCATCGAGGTATTTTTTGGCCAAGGTTAATCCCAAACCTAAACCTTCATTTTTTAAGCCTCGCGTTTCTCCTTGTTCAAAGGCCGCCAACATTTGCTGTTGTTGCCTTTCAGACATGCCTACGCCATTGTCTTGAATGTGAAACTGCACTGATTCATCGGTATAACGAATGCGCAAAGCGACTTCGCCAGGGGCTTTCTGTGCGGAAAATTTAATCGCGTTATTGAGCAAACATTGCAATACCTGGCGTAATAATGAAGTATCCGTACACAAATGTTTGGGCATCGGTTGTTGAATATCGCACTCTAAATGAACATTAGCAAAAGTAGCTAGGTTTTGATGGATTTCAATGATTTCACGGAGAAAGTCAGGAAAATGAAAACATTCTAGTTTAAGTTCAGGCGGGTTGGATTCC
Organism: Thiotrichales bacterium; assembly: GCA_016744475.1. Lineage (GTDB taxonomy): Bacteria > Pseudomonadota > Gammaproteobacteria > Beggiatoales > Beggiatoaceae > BB31. Next base: position 31,825 of record JADGEH010000006.1, read on the forward strand.
AACTCAGCTAAAGTCAATAAATCTTCAATCAGTGTCGTTAAATGCTGACTCGATTCCAAAATGATTTGAATCGCGGCTTGTTGCTGCGGATGACTTTCAACTTGTAACAAGGTTTCAGCAAAACCTTGAATGGCATTTAATGGCGTGCGAATTTCATGACTAATATTCGCCATAAAAGCCCGTTTCACATTTTCCCCAGATTCAGCTTGTGATTGCAAATTTTCAACTTGTTGCATCTGAAGACTTAATTCTGCATAAGAACGCAGCGCTGTGGTTACTGCACTAATGAGCTTTTGCGCACTGAGTTCAGATTTTTCTAAATAAGCATTAATGTCATAATCTTGAACTACTTTATTTTCAGGGGCTTGTCCTGGTTGTCCGGTACGCAATAACAAACGAATCAAGTGATTATTCAATTCATGACGAATGTATTCAACGCATTGCAAGCCCGCATTTTCTGTTTCCATGACCACATCCACTAATGCCAGATGTATGTCAGGATGTTCTTTTAATACTTGCTTTGCTTGTTCTGCACTTTTAGCATGAAGTAGGTACAAGGGTTTATCTTGAAATTGAAAATTTCTTAAGACTAACGTGGTGACAGCATGAATATCTTCTTCATCATCGATGACCAATAATTTCCAACAATGTTCTGGTAAAGAAAGTGTCTCTTGAGTCATCTGTGGCTCTTCGTTAGCAAAGAATAAATGATCAGTGTGAGTATTTTGCATACGGTGTTCTCTTAGACTTGTCCAGGCTTAAGCGCCGTAGCGAAAAGCAGCGGGATTGAGTGGTTTTTTTCGTTCACGAATGTACCGCACCGCTTAATATTTACTTTACTGCTCAGTGACCAAGCTTGCATTAATAGCATGGTGCAATTCATTTAATAATGCTTCGCGGTTGTAAGCCCCTTTCTCAAACACATGGGAGACTCGGTGTTGTAAATGTTGCTGTTCATTGGGCGTGAGGTCTTTAGCGGTCAATACAATCACCGGAATATTGCGCCATTCTGGAGTTTGACGCATAGCATCAATGAGTTGAAAACCATCCACTTCAGGCATCATTAAATCGGTCAAGACTAAATCAGGCACTTCTAGTTTGAGCATTTCCAGTGCTGCTTGTCCGTTATTAGCTTGTGCCACGCGCCAACCCGCTTTACCCAATTGTCGCTCTAACATATCACGAGTATTGGGATCATCTTCAGCTAACAACACCAACGCCTGCTCATTATTGATATGTGGCGTGAATTTTTTCAGCATCCGTTGCAAGGCATTGGCTTCTATTGGTTTAATCAAATACCCCGAAGCCCCTAAGCTGTAACCATTATCACCTGTGTTCTCAATACTCATCATAAAGATGGGGACATGAGCCGTGCTAGGATTGCTTTTCAACTCCGCCAATACCTGCCATCCCTTTATATCCGACAATAAAGCATCGAGAACAATCAATTGCGGCGAGCATTCTTGAGCCAGTTTCAAGCCTTCAATTCCCGTGTGCGCAATCACAGTGTGATATCCCGATTTTTCCACCGTATTTTGCACCAGCGCACTGCTCATCACATTATCATCAATAATCAGCACGGTTTTATCCGATGAGGACGGTAATGCGTGATATGAGGACGTGTTTGATGGATGCTCAGGTTCTTGTTTTTTAATATGTTCTTGCACTATGAGGGGTAAAGACAAAGTAAAGGTACTGCCCTGGCCTTCAACGCTTTCAACGCTGATGTTGCCCCCCATCATCTCGGCAAAACGTCTGGAAATCGCCAAGCCTAATCCCGTGCCGCCATATTGCCGAGTGGTAGAAGCATCGGCCTGTGTAAAAGCCTGAAACAAAGTGTCTACTTGCGCCGCATTCATACCAATACCCGTATCTATGACGGCAAAAGATAACCAATCTTGTTGATTCTTCTGCTGTTGTTCAACGCTCAGCGTGACACCACCATCATGCGTAAACTTGCAAGCATTGCTAATCAAATTAATCATGATTTGCCGCATTTTGGTTAAATCGGCATACATAGAACGAATATTAGGTGCGCAATGAAGCGTCAATTGATTATGATTGTGTGCGACTAAAGGTTCAACATTGACTTGAATTTCCGTGAGTAAGTCTGAGACTAAAAACTCTTCTAAATACACCGTCATTTTGCCCGCTTCAATTTTTGAGAAATCTAAAATATCATTAATCAAAGATAACAAATGCTTGCCTGAGCTATTAATTTTATTCAAGTCATCAACAAAAGCCTTTTCTTCTATTTCTTCGGCTTCTTCTTTCAGCATTTCACTGTAACCAATAATCGCATTCATCGGCGTGCGTAATTCATGGCTCATATTGGCGAGAAATTGGCTTTTCGCGGTATTTGCTGTTTCAGCCGCTTGTTTAGCCTCTTGTAATGCGGCTGTTAAAACTTGCAATGAATCATTTTGTTGCTCTAATTCAACATCACGTTTGATTAAACTTTTATTACTCTCTTCTAATTCACGTTTCGCACGATATAACTCCAAATGCGTGTGAATGCGGGCTAACACTTCTTCTTGCTGAAAAGGTTTAGTGATGTAATCTGCGGCACCTAAACGTAAACCTTTGACTTTATCTACGGTCTCTGCCAAAGCCGTCATGAAAATAATCGGAATATTGCGCGTGTGTGCTTGAGTTTTTAATTGCGCACAGACTTCATAACCATTCATTTCTGGCATCATGACATCTAATAAGATTAATTCAGGGGCTCCCCGTTCTACTTTTTTCAAAGCATCTTTGCCGCTTTTCGACATCAGAACTTTAAAACCTTCCTGATGTAGAAACTCAATTAACACGCTTAAATTAGCCGGAGTATCATCGACGACTAATAGGGTGCCTAATGATTTTTTAGTATCCATTATTAATCCTTTTTCACATAATCGAGCATCATGTTTGCAATGCTTTCATCATCAAAGTCTTTTGCCAAAACACGGAGTTTATCTAGCGTAGGCTGCAAGCCCGGCTCTTTCTTCTGCCATTCATCCAAATAAGCCTGTATCTCCATAATGTCGCCTAGTTCTGCACATTCCAATAGCTGTTGTGCTTGTTCTAGGCTTAAACAGACTTCAGATGTCGCTGTTGTGGTATCAGTGACGGCTGCAAGCGGTGCATGTTCTTCATAAACCCAAGTTAAGTCTAAATATTTTTCCAAACAAGCCAATAATTGTTGTGTTTTAAAGGGTTTAGGCAAAAAATCTGTACATCCTGCTTCTTGGCTGGCTTGTACATGTTCACCAAAAACACTGGCGGATATGGCAATAATCGGGGTCTGTTTGAAGCGACTATCTTGGCGTAAACACTGCGTGGCGGCAAAACCATCTAATACAGGCATCATTAAATCCATCAAAATTAAATCGGGTTTCAATAAACGGGCTTCATCAATGGCTTCACGTCCGCTCACCGCTTCTGACACCTGAAACCCCAAGGGTTTGAGCAAATTCCGTGCAACGATGCGATTATCTTCTGTATCGTCCACCACCAAAATACGATAAGGATATTGCTCTGCATCTAACGTGTTATAAGCCGTGACGTAACGTAATTCCTGCTCTTCATGAACCTTGAATGAGCACGTACTGGGCATGGCATGAATACGAAGCCAAAAACGCGAACCTTGCCCGACTTGACTCTCTACACCAATCTCGCCTTCCATCATTTCTACTAAACGTTTGGTAATCGATAAACCCAAGCCTGTGCCTTGTGCTTTGTGCAACACGCTGCCTATTTGTCGAAAAGGTGAAAAAACTTCAGTCAATTGATCATCAGGAATCCCGCAGCCTGTATCAATAATATCGACATGTAATATCTGTGCTTCAACCTCGTAAGACACCTGTAAAGATACATAGCCTGTTTCAGTAAACTTCACTGCATTGCCCAATAAATTCATAAGCAATTGGCGTAAACGTTTTTCATCTGTGTGAATCATGTCGGGTAAATGGGAAGAAGAGGTATAACGCAATTCAATGCTTTTTTGCTGAGCACGCACCCGAAACATTTCAACAATATCATTTAAGAAATTGCCTAATGCAAAGTCCCCTGGATATAACTCCATGCGCCCTGCTTCAATTTTAGATAAATCCAGAATATCATTAATTAAGGTGAGTAAATGTTCACCACTGCGATGAATTAAATCAATCCCATCTTTTTGTTGACTGGTAAAGGAACGTTCACGCTGTAAAATCTGGGTATAACCGAGAATGCCATTCAACGGTGTACGCAATTCATGGCTCATATTGGCTAAAAATGCACTTTTTGCATGATTAGCCATTTCTGCTGATTCCTTGGCGGTTTGTAGCTCAAGTTCCATTTGTTTACGTTCAGTAATATCCGCCACGCTACCGACAAAGCTATTCACTTCACCCTGGGCATTTATATCTAAAGAAGCCCCCATTAACACCCAGCGGGTTTCTCCATCAGGGCGCATTAAGCGACCTTCTTCATTCCAAGCGTGCTGATGTTCCACTGCATCAATCCAACTTTGCACAAGGTATTCCTGGTCTTCAGGATGTAAACAAGTTACCCAGCCACGTTCTAAACTGCTTTTTTCATCTAAGCCCGATATTTCACACCAACGTTGATTGACATAGACACAAGCGCCTTCGGCATTAGCTTGAAATACGCCATTAGGAGAAGTGTCTGCTAATGCTTGAAAACGTGCTTGACTGGCTTTCAATTCTTCGGCTATTTGTTTGGCTTTCTTAATAGAAAGCTCTAATTCATGTGCATTTTTTTTAGCCGATTGAAGCGCTGTATTTAAAGAGTTTACTGTGCGTGTGGTTAAACGGTGAGATATGTACAGCATTAAAGTAGTAAACAAGAGCATACTGGCCATTAAATAACTAAAGTGATGCCAAAATGAGTCGCTGTCATATACATCTTCTCGAATTTTGACTCCAAATACTAAGTCACTCATGAGCAGGTGAGGTACTTTAAAGGAGACTTCATGATATTTTTTATCCGATATCACCTCTTCATGTTCTGCATGGGGGACTTGCTGATGCTCACTCGACACTTCTTTATCGCCATAGAATAAAGATACTTGTAAATGATTATGCTTATGCTGGCTTAATGCTTTCAACCATGATTGGTCTAGTTTATATCCCACTGCGATAGTGGCATTAACCCCATGCACATTCTTTTTAAGAAATTGTAAAGAAATAAGCATCAATTCACTTTCATACAATGTCAGTAAAGGCTTTTCTAATAATTGTCCTTGTGCTTGAGTAATATAAGGCAATAAATCATCATGATGACCAAACCGATGAGGATTAGCCGCTTGTCCCATCACGCGACCGTTATCATTATAGACATTGACCAAACTAAAACCTAAGCCTTCATGAAAAGGAATAATTAAATCCAATAAAGCATCAGTATCTTCTAACATTAAGCTATCAGAAGTTCGCCAGTCTTGTTGTAGAGCCAAAGCTAAACGTTTGGTGGATGTGCTGAGTTGTTCTATTTCAGCAATGAATTCAGCCTGATGAATGTTTAAATCCATATCAGCTTGATGTTTGAAAATATCATATTGCAATAATGCAATATAAATAATACCACCCAACATGAGTAGGGCAGTGATTAAGGTAGGAATGAGTAATCGAATACGTAGGCTTAGCATGGTGTGTCCTTTATTATTAGAGGTCTATCTAACTTTACGCAACGGTGTATAGCAAGATTACATCAGTGGTTAAGACTGCCAGTCCTTCAAGGACTGGCAGTCTTGGGTTTGGCTCTATCGCAAGCCTATAAATGATGTATTTTAGCTATATAGAACACGAGAAAAACAGAATGTTTTTAACTCGTTCCCATGCGCCGCATGGGAATGCCGTCTTGACCGCGTTGCGATCCATTTATTTTTTTTCTTTGTCCACCACTGTCCGCACCACATCATAAAAACTATCAGGACGTACTACAAAACCTTGTGCCGGAATGTCTTTCATTAATTCAACGGGGATGTTGGGTAAAATATTTTGTAGCTTTTCTCGTATATCCATCGGTAAGTCAGGATGTGTGGCGATTAAGATATTAGGAATAGGAGGCGTTTTTAAAATCACCTTAAATACATCCCCATATTTCTTTCTAGCACTGTCTAAGTTGTATTGCCAAGTGGCACCCGCATCAATGCTTTTTTCAACAAGAGCGCCAGTGACATTAGGATGGCTGCCCAGAAAGAGTGTTTTTGCAAAGAAGGTGTTGTAATCAATACCTTGTTCTTTCATGAGTGCATTCGGATATTTAAACCCGCTAGAGGATTCCGGTTTTACAAAGCCAAAGACACGGCCTTTTAAATCTTGTAAGGTGTTGATGGTGTCATGAGTTTTAAGTGTCACGATATAGCCTAGATAGGCATCTTGCAGTCCGGTTTTATCTGGAGTGGGAGATAAGGCAGTGACTAATATATTTACACCAGGGTTCTTCTGTTTTGCTAAAACATAAGGTACGGGACTGATTTCTGATACTAGGATTTGTCCTGAAGCCAATTTGTTGATTAAATCTTCATAGCTTTTTGCCCCAATGGGAACAAATCGACACCCCGTTTGCTCTGTCATCCAGTTCAAAAAAGGTAAGTATTTTTGTCGCATTTCTCCAAAAGAACGGCCTTTTTGCCAAGGCGGAATACCAAATCGACAAATCTCTGTTTTTGCATCAACAGAGGGAAATGAAGTGCTTATAAAAGCCAATAAAATGCTGGCTAAGATGTAGTGACGCATAGAAACCTCTCATTAAAATGAATAAAACAGTGGTCTATAAAGCATAACACCGCTTTAAGCGGTGTTATTTTTACTCTTCTACACACTCGGTGAGCATGTTATATCCACAGTATTCAAGAGGCTTTTTGCTTCACTGTCGCCGCCCAAGCCCGACAAGCATAGGATAAATATAGCGCAGGTACCGTGGTTTTATTCTCGCCTTGCACACTCATACCGGGCACAGGTTCGGCATATCCGCACACCCAAGACATCGGGGCGGTCGGATGAGCCGTCACATAAGCGGGGCGCACACTGAGGATTTTGCCTTTGACATGCTGATTGACTCGATGTCCTAAGTGAATATGCAAAGCGCCTTGTTCGATTTCAATGCGAGTCACGTAATTACCAATGAAAGCTTCAGGCTGGGCTAAATGTGCTGCTGCATTATCGGCGGGAAAAGCTTGGTGTTGTTGGTAATACGCCATGATGTGCAGCTTCAAACTGTCTGCGAGTTGTATGCCTTCCTTCACTTGTCCGCGAATCACCGCATCTTGAAAGGTCGGCACCGCAGCCGTCGCCATGATGCCAATAATGGCGATCACTATCATCAATTCAATTAAAGTAAATCCTTTCTTCTTCATGGTCAGCATCAGTCTATCCTCTAAAAATGTGATTGGCAGGTATCAGGCAAGTAAGCCGCATTTATCGTGGTTTGGTTGTCCACAGCGAATGACAAACCCGGCAGTGGTGGGGCATAACCGCACACCCACAGCAGCGATGTAGCGACCTGTTCGGACATGGCAGGGCGCAGGGATAAGCGGTTGGGGGCGGCAATAGCAGTATCAAAAAACTCCACATGCAGAGCACCGTTTTCCACTTCAATGCTGCGCGTATAGCTGCCTTGCAGAGATTCTGCTGGTGGTAAATCTAAAGCCGCGTTATCAGCGGGCAAATGACCATGCCAAGCGTAATAATCGGCAATATTTTTTTGCAAACTGGTGATCACTTGCAAGGCTTCTGCGACTTTGGCGCGTTTCAAATAATCGGTGTAAGTTGGAATGCTAACGGCAGCTAAAATCCCGATAATACTGACAACCAACATCAGTTCAATGAGGGTAAATCCTTGAGTGTGTTTGTTCATAAGCTTTCTCTACAGGTGGTAGGCAAATAGGCGCGATCAACGCCATCGCTTGAGCATTGCCAGGTTAAACTGAGAAAAGAAGCCGCAGCGACGTGCGGGCTGATGCGCAATGTTTTGCCTTGTAAGGCAGCGGCGGCATGATGACCATAGGTGATTAAAATATGCCCCTGTTCCACTCGTAAAGACATCACATAAGCACCTGTTGATGCAGCGGCAGGCAGTGCTAGTGCCGCATTATCAGCGGGAAAATCGCCATGCCAAGCGTAGTAATCTGCCACTTTTTGCTGAACAGGTGATGCCAATTGAAGCCCTTCAGAAGTCATGGCACGAGTCAGATAATCGGTATAAGCGGGCATGGCCACCGCCGCTAATAGACTGATAATACTGATGACAAACACCAACTCAATCAGTGTAAAACCGTGAGAGCGCGTCATATCAAATCACCGAACCCATTTTGAAGATGGGCAAATACATCGCCAACACAATGACACCAATAACAAGCCCCATTACCACCGTAATCAGTGCGGTGCCTAAGCGATACACCATCTCGGCCTGAACATCCACTTGTTGTTGATAATGATCCGCCAGCGTGGCTAATAAAGCGGGGGATTGTTGAGTGTGCTGTCCCACGGTCATGATGTGTGCGGCTTTGCGTGGGAATGCAGCTTTCCACACGGCGAAAGGATCGCTACTGCGCTGGGCGTTGTCAGCCAAGGTGCGAATGCGTTGCGCATAATATGAATCCAACACGCCATCGGCTGATTGACTCATGGCCTGAGACAAAGGCATATCTTGTGATAAGCACAGGCCAAAGCTGCGAAATAAGCGGCTTAACAAGAGCTTATGATAAACCCCTCCGACGATAGGCAAAGCTAATAACAACATTGAAGCCCATCGACGCAGCACAATGATGATGACGATGCCAAGGATTAAAAATAACCACCAAAACGCCAATATCACTTCAGATACGTGTAGCACGGCTTGAGTCAATCCGGGCAAATCCGCACCAAAACCCTGAAACATATCGGCAAAGACAGGGATCACAAAGAGACTCATCATGCCCAGCAGCAGCAAGGCCAAAGCCAACACCGCCAGAAAATAATTGAAAATCCCACGCAATCGAGACAAAACAGGGTGGCTTTGTCGGTCTCTGGCTTGCCGATAATTAACAATAGGCGTTAAACACTCACCCAATGCTGTATCGTCATGCGCCGTTTTCAGCGCATCCACGATAAAACTTTCAAAATATTGAGGATATTGGCTAAGTGCTTGCGCCAATGAAGCGCCCTGTTGCACGCTGTCATGCAAGCTCGCCGTCAGTGTTTGCATACGGGCATTGTCTTGATCTTGCTGTAATAAAGCTAAAGCCTCCGGTAACAAAGTGCCGGTTTTTAATAACAAATGAAGTTCCGTCAAGAACTCCGTGATGTCTAAAGCTTGGATTTTAAAAGGTCTCAACATACGGCTCACTCCTTGGTATTAAAGTGTCTACAGGGATAATTCTAATAGACTTGTCTGAGTTTAACCGCAGCGACCCAACGCCGCATCAACTCCACGGTAAAACACCAACGTCCATTTTGCTCGTGCAACACATCATGATGCTGCAAACTCTCCAATGCGGCGGGTATGTCAACATCGGCTAAATGCGGCTCCATCGCCGCTAAACTCATGCCCTCAGTGTTCGCTGCCAGCCAACGCAACACCGCTTGCTGAGGCTCATCGGCTTGTCCCCAAACGCCTGTAAAATAAGCATCGCCGTCGCGGAAAAATGCCTCGTTGTCGATCACCGCCTGCACATCAGCCAGCCCAAAGACACGCGGTGGCTCGGCTTCTTGTGCAAACGTCTGACGATTAAAACGCGACACCAGAGAATGCCCGATTAACTGCAACAAATACGGCTGTCCGTGGGTCAAAGCCAATGCCTCTGCCACCGCTTCAGGCTCATAATCCATGTCAAAATCAGGCTCCGGTTGCACCAGCAATTGCCGTGCATCCGCATCGTCTAAAAAGCTCACGGGAATCGAAGTCACGCTACCGAAAAACGGGTGCCAATAATCCTCACGCATTTCTTGCAAAGTGTGTAAGCCCGCAAACACCATACTAAACCAAGGATAGCCCTGGATCATTCCCCGCCAAAAGGTCAATAATTTTGCCTCTAAAACACCTGCCTGAATCTCCGTTTCCACCACTTCAAACTCATCCACCAACACCAGCAGATGCCATTCGCCGCACACCGCATCCAGACTGCGCAAATAATGGTCAAAAGCGCGATAAGGCGAACGCTGAAAAAACGCGCTGTCTTCGGGAGCCGCTAGAGCGGAAGTGTCGCACTCAGCATGAGAAGACAGCGCTTGATAACAGGCTAACGCCAACTCGTATAACAACTCCGCCGTACTCTCGGCAAACATGCGCTGCATATTAAAATCCACCAAGCGATAACGACCGGGCAAACGCGCACCGAGATTTTGCAAAATCGACGTTTTGCCCATGCGTCGATGCCCGTACAACACCACCGACGGTGCATGACGCGCATCCGCCCACAACTCCTCCAGGCGGCGCATAATGTCATCGCGCCCGACAAACAAATCACCCGTGACCGGATCGCCCGCCACATAAGGATTCACCACAGGCTTCAGCGTTTGTGCGCGTCCTAATGCGCCGCCTGCTTTGACCAGCAACGGCTGCCAATGCTCGATAATCTCCAACAAAGCGCGACCATCGGCATCATTCACCTCAGCTTTAACAAAACTCTGCAATTGTTCCAAAGCTTCTGTAGCGCGAGTAATGGCTGATAAGCGATTGGTTTTGCTGCTGGCATGGAGAAAAATCCCCACATCCGCCCCCGCCGCCGCCAGTGTGTGCAAAGCCTGGATAGTGGCAGGACGCAAGGCTTGTTCTGGTGCGGGCAAGTCGTCTAGCTGTGTGCGCAACTGACTCAACCAACGCATATCGTCTTGATTCAACAAATCGCGGAACAGTGCAAAAGAACGGCTCATCTCTGACCCGTGTTCTAAATCGGCAATGTCTTGATAAGCCTTTTGTGCCCAGTCTTGGTTGAGAACCTCTTTGACGGGATTGGGATCGACTTTGATGAGGGCATACAGCAGGGCGGCAAAGCGGTTAGCGGGTTGTTCGGTGTGGATGCGGCGGTGTTGGGTGAGATGCCAGATGGGGCGTTCGGTAAAAAGGTCATCTTTGGGGTTGTTCAGCACAAGCTCACCATTCGGATGATACTGAGGCATCGAATGGTGGGTAAATCCATTATTAATTTATATTACTTAAATAATGACGGGGCAATGCCTCACCCGACTCACACGGCTAAGCTATTGAATTAATAGATTTTGCATTGAAAAATAGAAGCGTACCTTTTAATACTGAACAAGAACAAGCTGAAGAAGAGTTAGATGCAAAATGCCAGCGATGAATTAGAAATTGGTTTCAGCATTATGTATTTATCAGAAGCCTTATAATGCCATTGATATAGAACACGCTAAGTTTTACTTCTCAGATTCAAATAGTAGCTATCTAATTCTTCAGCAAGAAACGGATAAGATCAAAGTACGCATCATGCCCATGCGTTTGTAGTTCCTAAGTAGCAAAATGTTAGCCCTGTAGGATGAGCACGCCGTAGTTAATTCAAAAGCTTTTCAATATCACAGACGGCTTTTGCCCGCTCTACCCAATTACGCTGCGGCGAACAATGCTAGATACAACCCTTCAAACCAAAATTTCACGTTCTCAGGAACCACTATCGACAATGTTATATCATCTGCACCAATTGATGCTTTTGCAGTACTGTTATCAATTTCGTGGGCAAAATTGATTTCTTTGCCATTCCAAACTAGAGAAAAATCGGCAACACAACGAGTATGACTGGATGGGGTTTCTATTGAAGCAGAAGGCAGGTTCATGAATATTCTAAGAGGGATGCTTTCGCCTTCTTTTACACCATCAAATCCGAATTTAGATAGTCTAATAACTGCACGACTAAGATTGGTGACCGAAAACCTCCTGTCAGGTGTTCTATACGCCCTAAATTCTGAAACGGGTTCACTTTCATTTCCACATTCACCATAACGCAAATCAAAAAGATTTTCACTTTGTTCACCTCTCTGACTTACTTGCATTTGAATTACAACTTGATCTCCTATCTTTGCTCCTAGTGTCCACATCATTTTTGTCAATGCTGCTTCTGGTGTCATATCTAGTCCTGATATAACACCCCTTTCTAGTAACCCTGAACTTGCTGCGTATAGCCCCATTTCTACCATACCTTCACTGCACTGTGTGACGTTTACAATAACTCTTCCACCTGTATTTATATGTTGAACAGCATCAAGAAATCCTTTGGCTCCTGGGGCATTTCCAGCCCCATAAGTTCTTAAGACTAAACCTTCTACATCACTTGCTAACCTTTTTAGTTGCGACGGCTTAAACCCAGGAAACAAGGAAATATCTACGACATTAGATACAATGTCTCTATTGACCTGGAAAGTTTGTCCCTCAGAAGGCATGGGCAATAATAAATCTTCAGAAATCCTAATATGCTCTCCAATTTCTCCTAATTGAGGATAATTTGGGGAATCGAATCCTGCCCAAGAGCTACTGCTAACCTTACTTGTTCTACATCCGCGTAAAACTTTATCAGCAAAAGAAACAACTACCTCTGGAATTCTTGGTAAGCCAGTAGCCTTATAGCCAGCAATATGAACAGCGTTTACTAGGTTCATAACCGCATCTGTTCGTGATTCCGAAATAGGTAGTTGAGAACCGGTAACTATCACTGGCTTTGCAAGGTTTTCAAAAATAAATGCTAAAGCTGATGCTGTAAAGGCCATAGTGTCAGTTCCGTGCAAGACTACAAAGCCATCATAATCTTCATATACTTCCTCAATATAATCTGCCATTTGAAGCCAATGTTCGGGACCAACGTCAGATGAGTCGAGGGGATCATCAAAGCCTTTAAAACCCAGTTCTATCCCTTCTTTAACGCCAAGTCTCGGAGCATATTTTAATAACTCGTTAAGAGGCTTAGGAACTAATGGACTACCTGCTTGTTCCGGATTTTCGGGTGCCATCCCAATTGTTCCTCCGGTATACAAAATAAATACTTTAGCTTTTACAGTCATGACTCACCTCTTTTGATTAAATAACTGGATTAATTTCCGTTAATGCCATTTTTAAAATTTCGACAACAAAGGATGCGCTCGCGAAAGCCGCAGCCACCTTATCTCTGGAGTTCTCTCTTTGCTCACAAATGTCCATTACTCCTTTTGCGACAATGCAGTGCATACCAGATGAACCAAAAAGGTTACATGCCCGGATTACCCCAAAACTCTCCATGTCAACACCAATAGTGCGCCGATCTAATTGGTTAGAAATGTTTTCAATCATGTCCGGATCATTGATAATCGCATCGCCGCACAACATACTTCCAACTATAACAGACATATTTGCTAGTGTATCTGTAGTTGCGTGCTCAACTATATGGTTTTTTAAAATTTTTTCATTTTGCATTACCAAATTAATTAAATGTTCAGATGGCAAGGCAACTCTTGGTTCATAAAAAAATTTATTCTTCCTGTATTCTCCTGTTTGGTAAGTCAAAGCTTTATTAACAACAAGAACGTCTCCGATATGAATGTTGCGACTAGCTCTGCCTCCACACACCCCTGTCATAGCTAAATATTTTGGTGCAAATTCAATTAGTGCCGCAGTTGTTATTGAGGCTGCATCAACTGGCCCCATTTGATTCAAGGAAAACACAGCAACCTTTAGTTCGGTACCCAAATAGCCTATGACATAATTATAGCCACTCGCAGTATAGGCAGTTTCCTGATTGTTGAGAATTTTTATAACTTCATTAGCTTCTGGGTTTTTCAAAGCGCATATAATAACTATATCAATTTGAGTTTTTTTGCTTTTTTTAGATTTAAATTTTTCTTCATATTTATTTATAAAACTGGGGAACTTACTTAAGAATAATGCCTGCTTCTGTTTGGCTAGTGGATCGCCAACCTGGATTAACTCATGCACCCGATCATATTCGTTTAAATACTGTTTTCTGGTTTCTTTACCAAAGGGACTGTGAGTTAAAAATTCGATAAACATATCTCTGTGCTCAGTCATCATGGTCTTTCTCTTCAATGAACAACGAATCTAAATCAACATGCTTCTTTTTTGCATCCTCAAGAATTTGTTTGTAGGCATTATCATTTGTGGCGACAATAAAATCACAATGATTGCGATTAGCCATGATTTGGGCACATTGTTCTGGAGAATGCTCAATCGTCATAGGCTGCCCTGTTAATCGCTCCATAACCCCTCTTATGTACCCACCAACAAACCCACATAGATTTAAGCCCTGTGCATCTTGCTTATAAACTGCAAAATTGTCGGTTAGCCTAATCACATATCTTAATTCGTTTGGATTGCTTTGATTACCAGCATCATTTTCTTCAACTACCAATGAAAGCATACCAAATCCTACATCAGAATCAAATTCACACCACAATTTAATTATTGACTCAATATCATCATCATCAAAATCCTTTCTTTGTGCTATTTCATGCATGGTCCAACCAAATTCAGAACCACTAACAAAACCTGCATTGAATATTATTCTTCTTGCCACTGTGTCAATATCAAGTCCGCCATCTGTTGGATTTGTACATTTAAGAATTCCTCGGTATATTGATTTCAAGATATTAACAAAGGATTCGACCTTGAAAGCAATATTCCTAGATTGGTCGGCTTTATTTAATAGCATTCCTCTTTGCTTATACCAAACAAATTGCTTTTCATCTTCTAACTTGTCGGTTATAGGTAAATAACAATACTCTGTTGTAGCATCATGTGTTTTTGACTGCTCATTTCTGATTCTCTCAACCTCTTTTGTAATCTCGTCAAAATTAACTAAAAAATGATACGATGTTAGAACCATATTTTCATGTGCAGCCAGAAGAATAGAAGTTAAATTTAATAATTGATGTGCTGCGATTTTTTTGGATATTTTGTTTTTCCCTAATTGTGTAGGTTCTGTTGCCATAATGCCGATACTTTCGAAATTATATGTACGAAGAACCATGTAATACTCACCTAAATGAGTCTCAAGAGATGACATTAACCCCGTTGTTTCATCATCTAATATTCTCCCAAGATCTATTAACTTTAGCTCTGAAACATTTTTTGCCTTTCTATATTCAATAGCTTGATATACTTTATCTCTTATTTCTTTTTCACTATCTGAAATCACTTCTTTAACTATATCAATAAGTATTGCTTTTATTAACTCACCCACATCAGATGCTACTAGCTCAAAATCCACTTCTTCTTCAAATCGTTTTCTTGCTTTCGAATAATGCTCCTGCCGTTGAGTTTCTAATGGTATAAAATCACTTAACCTTTCATTTTTTTCAAGATTTTTTCCAGTAAAAGGATTTACCTTACCTAGTTTTTCTTTGTTTTGCTTATGCTGGCTCATTTTATTACCCTCTATACTTTAGGCGTTTGTTTTTCTAAGAAGCAACTCTATAGTTTTTGTAGGGTATATCAAAAAATTTCTTTCTTCAATACTATTAGAGCTGTAGAGCTGTAGAGCTGTAGAGCTGTAGAGCTGATAAGCGATAGGAGGCTATGAAAGTATTCTAAAAATAGCCATTTTTTAGTGATTTTTTGCATGTAAGTCATTGATTCTCCGTTGCAGAAAACTACTGAAATTGAATACTTTCACAGCCTCGATAGCACCATCCGCCGAAAGCCACAAAAACAGCACAAAATCTACGCCTTTGCAGTCGATGAATATCTCTTGCAAAAAGTCTATTGTACCGCCTCGCAGAATGGTGGATGACGGCGCAAAAAGACGCGCCTTATCCACCCTACTGTGCTTCGGCGAAAAGCTCAAAAAAATCGCTGGGTTCATCAGGTTCGAGCATGTTTAAAAACAAGAATTGCTCTGCCGTCGCGTTTAATTCTGCTGCGCCATAGTGTTGAATTTGATGTAAAAAAGTGGATTTTCCCAGGCCGCTATCACCCAGCACTGCGATGTTGCTGCCACGTTTTAACAAGGCCAAGGCTTCTTGCAATGGCCACTCGCGTTTTAAGGCTTGTTGGGCATCGCGGATAGTGCCTATCATGCCGAAAGGGTTGGGGGCGCGATCTGCTGGTTTTTCCTCATGCGGCTGTTCTGCGCATTCGGATGCAGAAACTTTATCGTGCCCGATCACATCGCCATGCACATTGAGATCACCTGCGGTGTTGTATTGTGTGCCCACCTGTTGCCCGCTTTGCTTGAAGCTGCTGTGAGCACTGGACTGCGGCGTGGCGGATTCATGTGGCAATGCGTCTAAAGCGGTGTGCAGAGAGACCAATTGATCTTGGCTTTCCAGCCATTCGATGAGTTTGATAGCGCGGTTGATGCGCTCGGCGGTGTCGGGAGGAAGATAAGCGAGCGGCACCTTTAGTTGAAACAACAGTTCTTTAAACTGTGTGTCGGTGAGTCGCTTGAGGTGATCCAGTAGTGCGTGACGCTCGTGCATGGTCGCTGCCCGTGTGAGATGAAGGCTTATTTTGCCAAACTTCACTCGCGGGTCAAGGTGTCACCTTCTCTAGTTCCCACGCGCTTTGCGTGGAAACCCCAAGCACCGTGCCTGCGGTGGTGCGTAAACTAGGTAAATATCTATAGCCTATGCCGCCTTTTATTGCGCCCTTTCAGGGCTGGGTGGGTCTCATCGACCACACCCAGGGCGTTGCCCTGGGCTATAGGGATGCCGCCCCGTTGGGGCTAAAAATCCTTTAGAAGCTATAGCCAAAGTACATGAGTTGTAAGACTGCCAGTCCTTCAAGGACTGGCAGTCTTGAGTTCGGCAGAGTTTAAGCCCTACAAATGATGTATTTTAGCTATATCTGGTAAAAGAAATCGTCACGAGGTTAAGCTGATTTGAGCCAGGTTGTATCAAGATTTGAGGCAAATAGTCGTTCTATTTAACGAAAATCTTGATGCAAGATGGCCCAATCTCAGCTTGACCGCAGTAGATTCTTTTTTGCCCGCCTATTCCAACACCAATAGCTCCAGCGCTTGCGTTTTTCCTTTCACTTTCACTTGTCGGGTTTCTACA
The DNA here is from genome assembly GCA_016744475.1 of Thiotrichales bacterium. Lineage (GTDB taxonomy): Bacteria > Pseudomonadota > Gammaproteobacteria > Beggiatoales > Beggiatoaceae > BB31. The sequence goes on from JADGEH010000006.1 coordinate 48,783, forward strand.
ACGGCAGGCGGTGGACTGAGTGCTTCATAACAGGTTTGAGATAACAAGATTTCATCGGCTTTGGCATGATCACAAATGCGCTTGGCGGTGTTGACCGTATCGCCAATGATGTCGTAACCGCGCACGTTTTGACTGCCGAGTAAACCTTCCACTAAAGCCCCGCTGTGTAGCTCTATTCCGGCACTGAGTTCATAGCCTTGTGCTTGCGAGTCGGGGTTTGCAACCTGTACCCGCTTGTCAGAAGCATTTAAGCAGGCGGGGGAAATATACTTCGCAGGTGGATATTAAGTTATGTCGCCGCGTTCTCCACACGAAAACGCCGCATTAATTGCTGCAAATGTTCGGCGAGCGCCATCACGCTTTCGCTGTGATTTAAGGCTTCTGTCGCATCGCCTGCGGTGGCTTGGGCAATGCTGTTAATTTGCGTGAGATTGTGGCTTAAATTCGCGGCGACGCTGCCTTCTTCCTCAGACGCTTGTGCTATCCGAGCCGTCATCTCCGCCATCGCTTCCACCGCCGAGGTGATAGCTTGCAGCGAAGTGCTGGCCTCCGTGGTGCGATCCGCGCCTGCACGCGCATGTCTGCGGCTGGTGTCTATCGCCTGCATCGCCTCCGTGACCCGCGTCTGAAATTGTTTCAATATCGCTTCAATGTCTAATGCCGATGCTTGGGTGCGTTGTGCCAGATTGCGCACTTCATTCGCTACCACGCGAAACCCTTGCCCATGTTGTTCAGCATGTTCGGCTTCAATCGCAGCATTCAAAGCGAGAATATCTGTGCGCTTTGCAATATGTTGAATGGTCTGCAAAATTGAGCCAATTTCATGGGTTTGATGGCCTAGACGGGTCATCTCTTGCGCGGCGTTTTCCACTTCACTGGCTATTTCAGTTAAGGCTTGCAAGGACACCAGCACTACGTTTTTGCCATGATCGCTGTCTTTAGAGGCTTTTTGCGCTTCCAACGACATCTGCGCCGCATCGTCCGCGATGACACGCGCAGTGGCGGCTAACTCCGTAATCGCTGCGCTGGCTTCACTGATTTGTTCTCCTTGATGTTGCGCACTGCTACGCATGGTGCGGCATGATTCCGTCAAAATCATCGCCTCTTGATGAAAAGCTCCGGCATCTCCTTTTATCGCTTGAATCACCGATTGATAATTACCTAAAAACTGATTAAAAACATGTGCTAACGGAGCTGACTCATTGCCGATTTCAACCGGTACACGGCGGGTTAAATCGCCATCACCCGCTTGTTGCGCATGAGTGATATTGTGCATCACCGCTATCGTCTCTTGTAAACCCGAACTGGCACCGTGTTCATGAATATTTAAACCCATCTCTTCGGCATCCGGCGACACCCGCAAAAAGTCAAAAGAACGCAGCCCCCAAAACAGCAGCAAGCCCATGCCAAAACTCCAAGCAAACACCGCTGTTACGCCTAGAAACTGTACGCCGAATTGTTGCCAAACACCGCCCGCAGGCAACCTCTCCACGGGAGCGACAAACACTAAAATCAGCGTGCCCCACACCCCACAAAAAGCATGGGCAGGAATGGCATTCACTGGATCATCCACCGACATCCAATGCAACAACATCCACTCAGCCCAATACACCACCAAACCCGCTCCAAAACCAATCAACACCGCACCCACAGGCTCAACCACTGCACAACCCGCAGTAATGCCTACCAAACCGCCAATCACTCCATTGAGCAATTTTTCAATATGAATTTCGCCTTTGCTAAGCCACAAAGACAGGAAAAAACAAGACACGCCCCCCGCCGCAGCCGCCAACATCGTATTCGCCACAATCTTCGCCACACTGGCATTCGCCGCCAAGGTGCTGCCCCCGTTAAAACCAAACCAGCCAAACCACAACACCAACACCCCGATCACCGCCAGCACCAAACTATGCCCGGCGATTTTATTACTACTACCATCGCGGTTAAAACGTCCCAAACGCGGCCCTAGCACCAGTGCTCCCGCCAATCCCACCCAGCCGCCCAAGGAATGCACCACCGTAGAACCCGCAAAATCAATCATGCCTTTATCGGCTAACCAGCCGCCTTCGCCCCAAATCCAATGCCCAGACACGGGATAAATCACCCCCGTCACCACCACGCTAATCAAGGCATAGGATAAAAATCGAATCCGCTCTGCCACCGCACCCGAAACAATCGTCGCTGCTGTCCCAGCAAAAGTAGCCTGAAAGACAAACACCGCATAATCCTTCGGCGTATCTAAGCCTTGCAAGGCAAAACCGCTGCTACCGATCAAGCCCTTCACATCTGAGCCAAACATCAAGGCATAACCCACGCCCCAGAAAATCAGCACCGACAAAATGAAATCAGTCAGGTTTTTGACCGCCACATTAATCGTGTTTTTTGCCTGCGTTAGCCCTGATTCCAGCGCCGTAAAACCTGCCTGCATAAACAACACTAAAGCCGCAGAGATGATGATCCAAATAATATCTAAATGTGATTGCAGTGTACTGATATCCACTTTAAGAAAAATCTCCCTTCAACAAAAATATGCTGTAGCTCATCAGCCGTCCTCGCTCAAGCCTGGGCAAGTCTATTGACTCAGCCTGCTCATTACATACCCACCCATACCGCTTTCGCGCTATTTTCCAAGCACATAATACACACTATTTGAGTGGTTTAATTCACCGAAAAGCCTTACCCTGCTGAGTCCTACACCTGGTAAACAAGCGCTCGATATGTATCGTATGGATTTGGAATTGGCGCGTAGTCTTCAACAAAATCAATGGATGGGTGGGGCGAATATGCCTGCACGGATTGCGGCGGCTTTATGGGCTTTGCAGCCGATTATCCCGTTTTTGTATAGGCTCTCAACCAAGATTTTTATGGGCAGGTGGTGCTAAGCTGGGACTGAGCACTATTTTCAAAAAGACTCACTGGTACACGCTTGAAGTATACAATGAGCGATTTTTGCCAACCGAGACTCCTTATGCCCCGTCGCCGTAAACACAACCCCTTACCGCCTGATCTCGTAGAGATTCAAATTGAAGACTTGTCCCACGAAGGACGAGGCATTGCCCATTTAGAGGGCAAAACCTTGTTTATTGACAACGCCTTACCCGGTGAAACAGTGCGTTTTCGTTACACCGCCGTGCATGGACGTTTTGATGAAGGTGAAGCCGTTGAGATTTTGCAAGCCTCTGAACAACGTGTCACACCGGGCTGCGAACACTTTGGCCTGTGTGGAGGGTGCAGCTTGCAACATTTAACTCCGCAAGCACAAATCGCCTTAAAACAAAAAACCTTGCTTGAACAATTTGAACATGTCGGACACGTCACGCCTGAACAGGTATTACCGCCGCTTACGGGTCCTGTGTGGGGCTATCGCCACAAAGCACGATTAGGCGCTAAATATGTGCCTAAAAAAGGTGGCGTATTGGTCGGGTTCCGTGAAAAACGCAGCCCTTATGTGGCAGAACTGCAATCGTGTGTGGTGTTACACGAAGTGGTTGGACAACGCATTTCTGCATTGCGAGACCTACTCAGCGGCTTAGAAGCCCGTCATCGTATTGCACAAATCGAAGTAGCCGTGGGAGACAATCATACAGCGTTGATTTTGCGCAATTTAGACCCCTTGTCCAGCGCGGATCAAGAGATATTGCTCGCTTTTGCTCAAGACACGGGTTTGCATTTATACCTGCAACCTGGCGGGCCGAAAACCGTCGCGCCTTTCTATCCAGAATCCCCTGAAGCGCTACACTATTTATTGCCGCAAGATATAACACTACGCTTTCAACCCAATGATTTTACTCAAGTCAATCCCGCTATTAATCAGAAAATGATTCAACGTGCCATCGATTTATTGGCCTTAAATAACACCGATCATCTACTCGAATTGTTCTGTGGTTTGGGCAATTTCAGCTTGCCTCTTGCGACCCAAGCAGGACGCATTATGGCGGTCGAAGGCGAAGCCAGTTTAGTGGAACGTGCTTGGCAAAATGCACGAGAAAATGGTGTGGAAAATATCCAATATGCGGTGGCTAATTTAATGGAAGAAAAGTTAGAAGCGGATTGGTTGACAGGCGATTACAACAAGTTGTTGCTTGATCCTCCCCGCAGTGGAGCGATTGAAATCATTCAGCGATTAGATGTATCCAAGATTGAACGCATTCTTTATATTTCCTGTAATCCTTCTACTTTGGCACGGGATGCAGGTGAATTGGTGCAACGCGGGTTCACCTTAAAACAAGCCGGCATCATGGATATGTTTCCGCACACCACGCATGTGGAATCTATTGCTTTGTTTGAGCGTTCATAAGTGTTGTAAACAATGTAGACTCGTATTTTATGGCTTACGAGTCTTTACCATCTTTAATGTAAAGAAACACCAGTATCAGTAGATAAACGGCAATAGCGGCTGTTTGCCACCAATAAGGCATAGTGGATTGTCCTTCTTTTAGCACCGATGCCAGCGCACTTGATGTATTAACAGAACTTAAACCCAGTACCGTGATAGCAAGAACAACAATGGCGTTCAATGCGACGGCTCTATGTTGTGCGGCTGAATAAAATAAAGCAATGTAAGCGCATACTGCAAATGAAATGATTTTATCTTGGTAGGCATAATAAGGCGTGTCAAAATAGACAAATAATAACGGTACTTTAATACCGAAATAGTGTGCGATGGCCATGCAACAGAAATATGCGGCTCCTGTTAAAAACGCATATTTTGTGAATTGAGAGTTCATGGGTTTTACCTCCTCTTGTGATGAGAGCGCAGTAGGATGGGTAGAGGCGCATTATGATGTTTGATTTTGCTATGAACTTTATCGCGCCGAAACCCATCATTCATCCATCATCGAAATGATGGGTTTCGCTCTGTTTTACCCATCCTACTGCGCTAGAGAATATTGCGGCCCTCGCGTAGGGTGGATAAGGCGCGTCTTTTTGCGCCGCCATCCGCCATTTGGGAAACATTCGGCGCATGACGGCAAAGCCTTATGCGCCCTACGAGTTCTTTATTCAACACCCTGGATGGCTTTTGCCCACCCTACTGGGTTGGGTTGGATCGCCAAGTTAGGCGCTATTATCTAATTCTTTTTCTACTTGACGCAAAAGCCATGCAATCGTTGCAGGATTGAGCTTTCCCTGTCCCCAATGTGTACTCGTTTGAGTGATATAGTTGTCAATTGCAACAGTCAGTTTAGGCATCAGACATTCTGGTTTTTCAGTAAACTCAGCAAGGGGCTTTCTGCCATAAATAAACTCGAATTCTCTCAATCCGCGATTGTACCAGTAGGTGCCATAAAAACTGGCAGCATGCGCACGCAACCAAACCCACATGAATTCGGGATCAGCCACATTAGGTGCTTCAGCATGGCACTGACCACAAAGGAGAACTAAATTGCTTGGTTCCTCTGAGCCACCCAAAGCGCGTGGGATAATGTGGCAACGTTGTAACAAACGTTCTTGAGCGCAACGCCAACAAAGTTTTTCTGCTTCGTCCCAATCAACAGACAATCCGCATTCATCTTGGTGCAAAAACCAGTATTCAACAACTTCATAATGTGTTGTATCCATGAGCCTAACAAGCCATGTAAGGCGGGCAAAAACCGTTCGTGATATTAAAAAAACGTTTGAATCTTATTGAAATATCGTGATGGTAGGTAAAACCCGATGTAAATCCCTATTATTTAATAGCGTGACAGGGCGGGGTTTTGCCTGCCCTAGGACTGGTTGCTCCCACGCGCCTGCGTCACGGATACCTCGGCATCACAGACGCACCGCAGGCGCGGTGCTTAGGGTTCCCACGCAGGGCGCGTGGGAACTAGAGAAAACCACAAAAAGGGTTTTGTTGATCTGCGCTTAAACTGTAGTCTATACACCTGCTCAGGCTGCAGCTAATCAACTAGCCGAAAAAATTCAAGCAGACCTTAATCATGCTATAGCGGTAGGATGGGTAGAGCAGAGCGAAACCCATCATTTCGGTGAGGGATGAATGATGGGTGTCGGCGCAATAAAGTTCATAACAAAATCAAACATCATCATGCGCCTCTACCCATCCTACCTTGCTATGTTCATCATTATATATAACAACGTATTTGTACCCGCGTTCAAGTATTCCTTCCTGCATAAAGAAGAAACCACATGTATAGACTATGGCAACGTTTAAGTAGCTTTTTTAAACTCAATAGCTTTGTTTTAAATAAAAAAATTATTCTTCACGGCATCCTGCCTTAGTTTTATTTCGTTTATTTGTTTTCTCAATTTGCTGTTTTCCGCTCATTGCTTGCGATACAGACGCTAGTAAGCTGAATAAAAAAGTTGAAGTTAGGCCAGAGCACACCCCTAAAGTTATAGGTAATATTGTGTACTTTTATTTGGGAGAGACTCGATTTGTTATTCCTAAGAAATATATGAGAGGAGTTTCACATAACTATTTAGGGATACCCGACAGTGCTCGCTTGGTAGTCTTATTGCCAAATTTTGAATGGAAAACCAAACAAAATAAACATGAGTTTGATGCCAGTAAAACCCCTGGTTGGGGAAGAAGGTTAACTATTGTAGTAGAGTTTAGTAGGCATCACTACACAACAGATGAACTGATTAAAAACCAACATTCTTATGTTTTAGATAGAGGTTTTCTAAAAAAAGAATATGGGCTAGAAGTTTATCAATACGAGAAATATTATAGTATTTTTTATTATATTTATTTTAATCAAGATGGGAACATACCCATCTTGTTTCGTTGCGTCATGTTGGATGTGCCTTCACCAGGCTGCACAGGTCGTTATGATCTTAATGAGCATGTTAGAGTGGAGTTTGATTTTCATGCCAAATACCTGCCTCAATGGAAGATTATTTGGCAAAAATTAGATGATTTACTTGGAAGTAATCCTAATCATAGTTAATTGGTAACATTATCAGCCGAGTAGGGTGCGCACTATCTTTTGGGTGCGCACGCGGTTGATGTCCACAACCTGCTCGTCCGCGTTCGCGCCACAAAAAACACGCGGCGCAAACCCTACGAAATGATGGCTGCGACCACCACTATCTCGTTCCCACGTTTTACGTCACTGCCATGCAGTGAAGCCCCAAAGGGGCGACATCTATAGGGAACATAAATCAGTTGTGCGACAGACCTGGCAGGTTTCCAAAACCTGCCAGGTCTTGAACACGATGCTCCAGTACAACTGAAATATTATCTCTATATATAGCTAAATGACATCATTTATAGGCTTGCGATAGAGCCAAGCCCAAGACTGCCAGTCCTTCAAGGACTGGCAGTCTTAACAACTGATATAATTTTGCTATATAGCCAGGGGCATCGCCCTGGGCTGTATCAATCACGCCCCGCTGGGGCTTAAAAATACTTCACTGAATGGCAGTGACGTTTTGGACGCTCTGCGTGGGAACAAGGGACCCCTACGCATTTACGACAAAAACCGTCGTCGCCACAACACTAAAGCGGCCAATATCGCTACGCCGAGTAGCTGCCAGATGACATCGAATGGGTGGGCGTAAAACATTAACAAAGCCACTGTCAGTGCTACCAAACCTAACGCCAGCGCGATTTGACCTGTAATGGGCGGTAAATTGAGTAGTTTGAATTGCCATATTAAGAACCAAACACCTAGCAACACGGCTCCCATTAAACTCAACCAAAAACCCCATACGCGGGTATCTTTGCCGATATAAGCCACAGTAAAACCCGCTTCTTCGGCGGATTTATTGGCATAGAGTTTTTCAAACGCGAAATGTACGCCTTGCTTGGGCACATCGAGTTGTAGGTTAAGTGGCAGGGTATTTTGCTGATATTGTGGCGACATTTTTCGCGCACTTAAGCTGGAAGGAATATCGGTGTTTTGAACGATACCGCCTGTGCGAATGTCTAAATTGGTCTTCGGCTGTCGGTATTCGACTCCCGCAGGCAGGTACACGTCCCAGCGCGTGTGGGTGGCGAGGATGTCGGGACGTGGCAATTGCACGCTTAAGCTGCCGCGTTGTTCGACTTTATCGTGCTGCACGGCGTACACCAGTTGTAGCGGGAAACCGCTGGTGGCGTTGATCATTTTCAGCAAAATCGAGCGTCCGTCGTCGGCACGCGCGGGTTTTTCACCTTTGCCGCCGACTTCGGCTGACCAGACTTCGGCATTTTCAGGCAGTTGTAAGCGTAAAAATTGTTTGCGGCTGTTGCGCACGGTGTAATGCGCGGTGGTGACTTCTAAGCCGTCGCGGGTGAATAAGGTGTCGTAACGGGCTTTTTCGATGTTTGCCACTTGTACGTCCACTTCTTTATGCCGGGTGATTTTTAAGCCTAGGCTGTAGGGCGGATGCACGTAACGATAGGCGAGCAGGATGGGGTTGGTGGTTTTTAACACCAATTGCTGCGGCAATTCGTTCAAATCTAAAGTGGACAGGTTTTCCAGTTGCGCCGCCTGCACTTCCACAGCCGCTAGGGCTTCGACCGCAATGCGCCCAAATTCGACTTCCGCTTCCGGCACTGCTGGTGTGGGCACCACAGAATTGTCTCCGCCTTCGGGTAAAATCTGTTCATAATTCAACTCGATACGAAACTGTCCTTGCATTTCTTGAGTGAAATCAACTTGCACATTTTGCCGCTTATCGACGGCTTTGACTTGGTAATTACGCAAGGCCGGACTGCTTAATCCCAGCAAATTTACCGACGGCGGTAATTGCAGTTGTAAGGCCATTAAGCTGCCAGATTTGACGTTGAGTTCTAGCGTCGTCGCGCCTTTTAAGGTCACGTCGCCAATGGAAATCAAGGTGTCCACTTGCGCGTCGAATTTACCCGCTTTGCGCTCCGGCGCGACGGCTTTGACCATCAGTATCGGGTCGGGATCAATGTATTTGTAAGTATGTGCCACGGTCATTTTCAGGGCTTGACGCACAAAGGCGGGTAATTGATTTTCGCCGACTTTAGACACGCGCTCGGCTTGCAGCGGTTGCAGCGCCAATTCTTGTCCTGACAGCAACGCTAACATGCCGCGCTGACGGTGGACTTGTGCCGCCCGCAGCAGCGGTACTGCGACGGATTCCGCCGTATCGCCCGCAGGGCCGCCCAGCAAGCGCTCATATTGCACTTCAAAGCGAAATTCGCCTTTGATTTGGCGATCCAGAAACACGCTGACGGTTTGTGTGTCTTCAGTGCTGGTGGCTCGCCAATCCGCCACGCCACCGCTGCTGGCTTGGATGCGATTAATTTGCACATCGGCGGGCATATTGAGCGTCAGCACATTGGTTTCGCCACGAGTGATTTCATACACAATCAGCGCACGCCCGTGCAACACGCCTTCTTCGGCATGAACCGCATGATACAAACTGGCATTAGCGCGGAGTTGATCTTCTACATCTTCAGGAATCGCTTCGGTCCAGCTCAGTTCTACTTGCTCGCGCAAAGGCACATGAGCGGAGGCCAAGGTGTGCAGCGTCTCACCTTCGCCGACGTAATGGGCTTGCACGCTGGCAGCGGGATCAATATTGACTTCTTTACGCCCTGGCAGTTTGAGTTCAATTTTGGAAATCGGCACGGGTAGAATGTGCAATTGCGCACTCGGCGGCCCGGTGTCTTGAATGACTGGCGTTTGAAACAGTAATTGCACCTGATGTTGTCCCACGCCTTTAATCAAAGTGCTGAGGATTTTTTCAGGCTGACCGCCCCCTTTGCGTTGCGTGGCGGTGTCGTCTTCATCCAGCAACAATACCGCTGGTTCGCCGTCCACTCGCGCACCGCTTAAAATCACGCTGGCAGGCAATAAGGGCAATTTGAATTGTTCATCGCTGAAGACTTCAACTTGCAGCAAAGCCTCCCAAAACAGCGCGTCGTCTTTTAACTCGCCGTGATAAAAAGCTCTACCTAAGCTGTAGCCTTCGAGTGTGGGCATCCGCCAAGTGACTTGCACCAAGCGCGTGGCAGGTAATTGCGCCACCACGCGCGTGTTGTCACCGCGCTGCTTTTGCTTCACGCCCACGGCGGGCGTGATGGCGACATCCAATTTTGTTCCCGGCAATTCCAGCAACACATCCGTGCCTGCCGCAGGCGGTAAGCTCACCGCTAATTGCCAAGCTTTTTCATGTCCCGTCGCATCTAATTGGTATCTGAGCAGCAAATGGTATTGCCCTGCTTTGCGACTCACCCAACTCAAACCTTCAGGCCCATTCACCAACTGCACGGCTTGTCCGTCAATTTCGGCTTTGCTCAGCGCGATGTGGCTGGCCAGCAGCGGGATTTCCGTCCATTCATCTTCATGCACTTGAATGTTTAGCTCAATTTCGACGTAGGCCAGTTGCCGTTGTTCAAAGGTATTGACTTTAATCGTCGCACTGGCCTGTCCGATGGCATAAGGCGCAGGCGCGGATTTTTTCGCAGGGGTCGCCTGCTCCAGCAAGTCGGTGTAGTTCGTCAACGGCACTCGCACTTCGCCGCTGGCAGGGCTTGGATGATCGGTCAGCGGTATATCAGGCAACGAAGCCTGGGTCACAGGCGTGAGTAAAAAAGGTGAGCACAGCAGCACAGCAAAAAGCAGCTTTTTCATCAAGACATCCTCCGGGAAGCAAACAGCTTAAGAGTCTATACAAAGATAAGGTATCTCGCAGGTCAAACTTTTCTGTTTCCCGCACAAAGCGTGTGGGAGCGAGACATTAAGAGACAAGGATGTGTTAAGCGATAGTGAAGCGGATTAACCAGCGCAATGGATTTTAGGGAGGCTGTAGCAGCTAGCGTGTATCGTGTAGATATTTATCAGGCAGCGATATAGAGAATAGCGAGATGATTTTGCTGCCATCGTGCTATCTATTTGCACAAGCCCTATTGCTTAAATAAAAATTTCTAATAAACTCCGGGGGCAAGTTGGTCGGGCAGTCGCGGCGAGGCTCGTTCTCGTCGAGGAAAGTCCGGGCTCCATAGGATAGAGTGCCAGGTAATGCCTGGGAGGCGTGAGTCTACGGATAGTGCCGCAGAAAATATACCGCCTATGACTCATTTGATGGGTGATGGGTAAGGGTGAAATGGTGCGGTAAGAGCGCACCGCGCGCCTGGTAACAGGTGTGGCAGGGAAAACCCCACTCGGAGCAAGACCAAATAGGGAAGCAGATGTGTTTATCGCATCGGGCGTGATCCGCGTCGCTTCCGGGTAGGTTGCTTGAGAGACATGGTGACATGTTCTCCAGATGAATGATTGCCTCGTTTGCTCACGCAAATAGACAGAACCCGGCTTACAGACCAACTTGCTATTGATTTCTTGATGTGATGTGAAAAAATCTTTCCCATATCAGCTAGGCTTTGTTGACATTTGGATACTGACGGCTATTTGCCCCTCAAAAATGGCGCTAAAAATCCAAACAGCCCCAAATGTCAACAGAGCCTAGAAAAGTATATTTAGGAGATAAAAATGAAACCGTGGTTATTTTTGAGTGTGGCTTTGTTCTTTGTTTCTCTATCGGCAGGGGCTGTACAGGTCTATCAATGGCTGGATGCAGAAGGTAATTTGCACTTTTCTCAAACGCCGCCGCCTGAAGACGTGGGAGCCACGCAACGAGAAGTGCGTCCGCCTGCCACCAGCATTCCTGACGCGGTGGATGCTGAAAAAGATAAATCTGATGCGCCATTGGGTGAAGACGCTGAAAAAGTCTTAAAAGACCTGTCGCCCACGCAATTGCGTGCCTATAACTGTCAGCAAGCCAAAGCTTATCTAGCCCGCGTGCAACAAGCGATACAAGCTGCAAGCGCTCCTGCTGCTCCCGCTAAGCCTAAAAACGATAACCCAGCAGTAGCACAAACATCGGATACACCGGATAATAAAACGCCGCCTCCACCTCCCCCGAAGCAAGGTAAAGCGGACCTTGAGTCTGCACAAAAAAGCGTGGATCAATATTGCGCTCCTCCCACCCCGTAATGCTGAAAAATAAAGTGATGAAATACTATGGATATTGAAAAAGCCCGTTTTAACATGGTTGAACAACAAATTCGTCCTTGGGATGTACTCAACCAACGCATTCTGAATTTGTTTATGGAAGTCCCGCGTGAACATTTTGTTCCCCAAGGTTTTGCCTCTTTTGCTTTTGCTGATATGCAAATTCCTTTAGGGCAAGGACAAATGATGCTAGAGCCTAAGCTCGAAGCGCGGATGCTACAAACGCTTGAGGTCACGGCCTCTGATAATGTGTTGGAAATTGGTACTGGCAGTGCGTTTACCACGGCATTGCTGGCTAAGCTCGGACATCATGTGTGGAGTTTAGACATCGTGCCTGAGTTTACTCAACAAGCAGAGACTAAACTCGCGGCTTTAGACATTGAAAATGTGACTTTGGAAACCGCAGATGTGTTTGACGATTATTCCCCACAAGTCAATTACGACGTGATCGCGGTGACGGGTTCCATGCCTTTACAAGAAGACTTGCAACAATACTTAACCGTGGGTGGACGTTTATTTATGATCGTCGGCAGTGAGCCTGTGATGGAAGCCCGCTTGATTCGTCGCCTCAGTGCTACTCAATGGAGCACGGAATCTTTGTTTGAAACCAAAGTCCCTGCACTGCAAAACGTGCCAGAACCTGAAGCCTTTATATTCTAATGCGGCAGATGCGCCCCACTGAATTGCAGCGCTATCTGCAATCCGGTCAATCGCCTTTATTATTGGATGTGCGAGAATCCTGGGAATTTGACATTTGTCAAATTGCTGGGTCGCAATTAGTCCCCATGCGGCAAATACCTCAATACTTACCGCAACTTCCCTCCGAACAAGACATCGTGGTGATCTGTCATCACGGCGTTCGCAGCCTGCAAGTGGCACGTTTTCTGGAACATTCAGGCTTTTCTCAAGTGATTAATCTTTATGGCGGTGTAGACTTGTGGGCGCAGGAAGTTGACCTCACCATGCCCACTTATTGATCGCGTAAAGTCTAAGCATCGAATTGATCCGTCTTCGTATACCTTCTCAATCTTCTTAACTCAAGGAATTTGGCTTATGCAACACAAACCACACGCTTATCGCAGTGCTCTGACTGCTTTGGTGTTATGCGCATGCAGCATGTCGGCAATGGGCAAAAGCCTGAATGATTTTTATCAAATGGCAAAAACCAGTGACCCTGGTTTTCGAGTCGCTGATTTAGAACGCGAAGCCGCTCGTGAACGGCGAGCACAAGCTGCTTCAGCCTTTAAGCCTTCCGCGTCTGCACAAGCTAATTACGGCAAAAACTGGAATCAAGAATTTAAAAAAATCGCGGATAGTAGCGGTTATACCCTGTCCTTGAACTACCACCTTTATAACCGTACACGCGGTATTCAATTGACGCAAAGTGACCGTGCGATTGAAAAAACCGAAGCCGGTTATCAGGCCGCAGAACAAGGCTTAATGCTACAAGTCGCACAGCTTTATTTCAGCGTGCTGGGGGCTATTGATGACTTGGTGTTTTCCCGTGTGGCTAAAGAAGCCATTGGCAAGCAGTTAGAACAAAGTCAACAACGTTTTGATGTGGGCTTAATTGCTATCACTGATGTGCAAGAATCACAAGCGGGTTATGACTTAGCCGTGGCGAATGAAATTCAAGCACAAAATGCTTTGGATACGGCCTATGAAGCCCTGCGAGAAGTGGTGGGTGAATACTATAACAACTTAGATATTTTAAAAAATGACATCCCTTTATTAAAGCCAGACCCAGACTCTATTGATGCCTGGATAGAACAAGCCTTAAGCAATAATCCGCTGATGGCATCGGCTCAATTTGATGTAGAAATCTCTAAAGAAGCGATTAATTTACGCCGTGCTGCCAACTATCCCATCGTAGCGGTGAGTGCCTCGCACAGCTATTCCGATCAACAACAAAACGGCTTTGGTAGCCACGGCATCAGCAATGGTGCGGGCTTATCTTTACAAATGCCCTTTGATCTCAGTGGTCTAGTACGCGCACAAACCCGCGAAGCCCAAGTGCAATACAGCCAAACGCTAGACCGTTTAGAAAAACAACGTCGCCAAGTACAACGCAATGTGCGCAATGCCTATCTCAATGTGCAATCTGGTATCAGCCGAGTCACCGCTCTCAAACAAGCCGTGGTCTCCAACGAAACCGCCTACAGCGCGACGTTGACAGGTTTTGATGTAGGCACCCGTACTTCTGTCGATGTGCTCAATGCCCGTCAATCCTTACTCAATGCCCAACGTAATTACACCAGTGCCCGTTATGCCTATATTCTCAGCACCTTATCCTTAAAACAAGCGGCTGGATTACTCGTTGATGAAGATATGAGCAAGCTCAGCGAATGGTTAAAACCTGTGCCTGATGGCAAAAATAGCTTAGACATTGTGGAAGGACACACACGCACCTGGGAACAAACCGTTGAAGCCAAGCGTCAGGAAGAACTCAATGAACGTTTAGCCATTGAAGAAGAAGCTCGACGTCAAGCCGAAGCTGAAGCGGCTGCCGCATTAGAAGCTGAAGGCTTGAGTGCTGATGATGCCACCAATGTGGATGCAGAAATTGAACGCTTGTTAGCAGAATAAAGCGCTTTGTGTAACATCTATAGCTAAAGTACATCATTTATAAGCTTGCGATAGAGCCAAACCCAAGACTGCCAGTCCTTGAAGGACTGGCAGTCTTCACAACTGATGTCATTTTGCTATATATCAATGCATAAGATTGTAGCGAAAAGTGGTTCTTTTAAGACTGTTTTGCCGCTGATAATCTAGTATTCGTATAGATGCTTAAGCCCTATTTTTGACAAAGTTTTAGACTTCAGACTGCGCATGGAGTAAATTAAGCGGTACTTTCATACTAAGGAGAATAAAAGGCATGTTAAACCTTTGTTATCGTTTTATTTCTATATTGTTATTAAGCGTTTTACTGCTGCCCGCTCAAGCCCTTGAGCCTGTTGCTCAAATCCCTGAAGCTAACGACGCACCGGATACTTTGATTGCAGTGGCCGCAGAACAAAACATCCCCTCTAGCGAGATTCATACGCAAATTAGTCAAGCCCCTTACTTTCTATTTTTCAGCCATGAAGGCACTTTTTTAAACAGTCAAGCCATACCGGAAGCCGCGAAAGGTTCATTGGCTCAGGTGGCTAACTTTTTAGTAAAACAACAAGTTACCGTCATGTTATCAGGACATTTTGATGAGGATGATTTAAACGCTTTGACAGCCCATGACATTATTCCCATTGAACGCCAAGGGGCTGCGGCTGACATCGTGACCGCCTTGTTACAATGCGAACCCACACCATCAATACCTGAAGCTGAGGCTCCTAATCAGTCTGCGGCTCCCGCCGCTCAGCAATAATCCCGTCTTGGTCATTTGAGGTCACACTAAGTTCGTGGACGACATACCTGTAAGTGTGCTGCTAGGCACACTGCTGTTCTTGCTGCTGCTATCGGCATTTTTTTCCAGTTCAGAAACCAGCATGATGGCGATTAATCGCTATCGGCTGCGACACTTAGCCGACAAAAAACACCCCGGTGCGCAGCGCGTTTTAGCCTTATTACAACGCCCTGATCGTCTCATTGGGGTGATTTTACTGGGCAATAACTTTGTTAATATTCTCGCTTCCTCCATCGCCACCGTGTTGGCGATTACCTGGGTAGGCGAAACCGCCATCCCCTTAGCGGCAGGATTATTGACCATTGTGTTGCTGATATTTAGTGAAGTAGCGCCCAAAACTTTTGCCGCACTGTATCCTGAGCGCATTGCTTATCCCGCCTCCGTTCTCATAGGCCCTCTGTTAAAACTGTTATATCCCTTGGTATGGTTGACCAATATGCTCGGTAATGGCCTGTTGCGTCTAGGTGGCGTGTCAATGGAAAAGGATAAACAACAGGGGTTAAACAGCGAGGAGCTACGCACGGTATTGCATGAAGCTAAAGGCATTATTCCTAAAAAACATCAACAAATGCTCTTAGGGATTTTAGATTTAGAAAATGCCAAAGTAGAAGACATTATGGTACCGCGCAGCGATATTATCGGTATTGATCTCAATGATTCCATGTCATACATTATTGAACAATTAGAAAATTCTCATCACACACGTTTACCTTTGTATGAAGAAAACGTTGATAATGTTGTGGGTATTTTGCATTTGCGCAAATTACTACGTCATTTACGACGAGAAAATATGGATAAAGAACTGATTAAAAGCGCTGCCCGAGAGTCTTATTTCATTCCTGAAGGCACACCATTAAACACACAATTACTTAACTTTCAAAGGCATAAGCAACGTATTGGTTTGGTGGTGAATGAATATGGCGATATTCAAGGGCTGGTCACATTAGAAGATATTCTTGAAGAAGTAGTGGGAGAATTTACCACCAGTTCTGATAATCTTAGTCGTAATATTCATCCACAAGCTGATGGAACATTACTGATTGATGCAGGCATCACAGTACGTGAACTCAATAAAGCCTTACAATGGACATTACCGACGGATGGGCCACGGACTTTAAATGGTTTAATTTTAGATTATCTGGAGGTCATCCCGGAATCAGGTACCAGCTTACGCTTAGATAAATACCCGATAGAAATTGTGCAAATGTCGAATAATGCCGTGAAAATTGTGCGCATCACAACAGCCATGACGGCTCACATGGTATAAAAAGTATATTAGACTTGTTGCAAGGGGTCTTCATCGACTGCAAAGGCGTGGATTTTGCTCTGTTTTTCCGCTTTTTTTTGTTCAATAACCCATTATTCGCCTCAAAAAATCGAAAAAACAGCCTCAAAACCACACCTTTTCGCTACGATGCCTATCCCTCGCAACAAGTCTATTATTGTCTATTCAATCGCCCATTCAAGGAGGCTATTGAATAGACACTTAAAACCTTATTCTGCGTAAGAAGTAATAGAAGTCATAATAGCTTGCAGGTCTTCCATACGGGCTTGAGTCGCTTTTGCATCCCCCCAAAACATCATGACATATAAACTGTCTTCATCGGGTGAAAAGAAAGTCGCAGAAATCAAAGCCTCTGTATTCGTTTCACGCAAAGTCCCTTTCCCAGCCACTTCCAGAAAAGATATATCATTTAACTCATAGGTGTTAGCCTCACCTTCTGATTTAAAATGACTGGCATATTCCTTAATAATCTCATCGACCTCTTCGGCTGAAGCTATTAAAGCCGCTGACATATCATCATCATATTCCTCCACGTCAATGGGCCAGATTTCAATTTCAATATTGCCATTTGGAGAAGTGACTGAAATCTCCTCTCCCTGGATGTCTGCCTCCCAAGTATCTGGAAAACTAATTGAAAACACAGGGTCTTTTGCCGGATGACTATAGGTCGTTCCAGCCCAAAGTAGCTGATGACTGAATAAAATGGCTGATAATACGGCACTGAATAAGATTTTTTTCATGCTAATCTCCTGGCTTTCAAAAAGGGCTTAGGGTCTATACGAAGATGGGGAATCAAAGCGAAAATCCGCCATTTTGAGACAGGTTTTTCGTTTTTTTAAGGCGAATAGCGCGCTATTTAATGAAAAAAAAGCGGAAAACCTGACCAAAAGGACGGGTTTGCAGCCGATTATCCCATTTTCGTATAGGCTCTTATATACTGGTTTATAAGATGCGCTGTCAGCACACTCAGTATGTCATTTATTGTCACAAAAAACTAGAATGGGGAACGCGATGAACAATACCCTTTGCATTGATTCACAAGACATTTCCTTTGAGTCGGGACAAAGCATTATGCAAGCGGCCTGCGCAGCAGGCGTGTTTATTCCTCATCTGTGTTTTCATCCCGATATCTCTCCACATGGCAGTTGTCGCTTGTGTATGGTTCAAGTCGATGGACGCTTATTGCCCGCCTGCACCACGCCCGCCATGGCGGGTCAAAAAATTGAAAACAATACTGACAGCTTAAATGCCCAACGCCGTTTAGTAACGCAGATGTTATTTGTGGAAGGCGATCATATTTGTCCTGGTTGTGAAAAAACAGGGAATTGTCAATTGCAGGCCGTGGCTTATTTTCTCGGACTATTAGAGCCCGGATTACCGCAGATGTATCCCACAAGAAACATCGACGCTAGTCATGCAGATGTTCTATTGGATTTTAATCGTTGCATTCTTTGTGAGCTTTGCGTGCGTGCCAGCCGAGAAATGGATGGTAAAAATGTGTTTGCCATCGGCGGACGAGGCCAGCACGCACACATTGTGATCAATGCCACCAGCGGGCGATTAAAAGACAGTGCTCTAAGCATTGAAGATCGTGCGGTAGACGTGTGTCCTGTGGGCGCTTTGATGAAAAAACATCAAGCTTATCAAAAGCCGATTGGACAACGTTTTTATGACCAAAATCCCATTGATCAAAAGGGCGATGCCAACAGCCATCAGCGTGGAGAAAAAACATGAACAAAAAATTAAAACTAGCCACTACTTCATTAGCGGGTTGTTTTGGTTGTCACATGTCCTTATTGGATTTAGATGAACGCTTGTTAGCATTGGTTGAACACGTTGAATTTGATCGTTCACCGCTAACGGATAAAAAACACTTAGACCATTGCGATTTAGGTCTTATCGAAGGTGGAGTATGCAATGCGGAAAACGTTGAAGTCCTTAAAGATTTTCGCCAGCATTGCGATATTTTAATCGCTATGGGGGCTTGCGCTATTAATGGCGGCATCCCCGCGATGCGCAATCATTTCACCTTAGAAGAATGTTTAAAGGAATCTTATCTTGACGGGATAGGCATTACACATCCGCAGATTCCCAATGATGCTGAATTACCGCCCTTGCTCAACCAGGTGCATCCACTGCAAGAAGTGGTAAAAATTGATTATTTTCTCCCCGGTTGCCCACTGTCAGCCGATGCCATATGGCATTTTTTCCAAGCCCTGCTTCAGCATAAAACCGCTGATTTATCCTACACCGCGCTGCATTATGATTAAGAAGTTATCCTATGTTCATCATACGCATGGCTGTTGACTATCCAAACTGTGTGGTCTATGGCAGAATCACTGGCTGGCTAGAGGTTGATACATAAAACTTCTAGTTTCATGATCATCAGCGCTCTTGAGAGCCTATACGAAGATGGCGAATTTTCGCTTCGATTCCCCATCTTCGTATAGGCTCTGAGCTTTAGCTAAAATCATTTCATCAAAACAATGTTGACGTTCGATTAAAGCAAAGCATGGGTGAATTAGGAATATTTGGCAATAAGGGATAACGAAGATGTTTTGGGCTGACAAGCTAATAGGTAAACTGGATAAAGATCAACTACATATCATTAATGATTCTAAAACACCGTCAGGTCGTGCCCATGTCGGGGCTTTGCGCGGCGTGTTAATTCATGACGTGATGTTTAGAGTCTTAAAAGAACAAGGTTTTAATGTCCGTTACACCTTTGGCGTTGATGATTATGATCCTTTAGATGAATTGCCTTATGGGAAAGATGAACATTTTCGACAATATTTAGGCATGCCTTTATGTAATGTGCCCCCTCCTCCAGGTTCTGATGCTTCTGACATGTCGGACTATTACATTACTGAGTTCTTTAATGTCTTTAAATACTTAGGGGTCAATGCAGAGACTTATCGTTTACGCGATATATACCGTTCAGGCGAATTTGATGAACCCATCGACATTATTTTAAGCAATGCCGACACTGTTCGAGAGGTTTATAAGAAAATCAGTGGTTCTGAACGCGCAGATACTTGGTATCCCTTTCAAGTCGTGTGTGAAAACTGTGGTCGTATAGGCACTACCGAAGTGACGGGTTATGACGGCAAAGAAGTTACCTATACCTGTCATCCGAATATGGTCAAATGGGCGGAAGGTTGTGGCCATCAAGGCAAAATGTCGCCTTTTTCAGGCAATGGAAAACTCCCTTGGAAAGTAGAATGGGTGGCTAAATGGGCCACTCGCGGGATTACCGTAGAAGGTGCGGGGAAAGATCATACGACTAAAGGCGGTTCCAGAGATGTGGCCTCTAATTGTTTAAAACGCATTTTTAACAAAAAAGCGCCGTTAAATATTCCTTATGAATTCTTTTTAGTCGAAGGGGCTAAAATGAGTTCTTCTCGCGGCATCGGGGTGTCGGCGGGAGAAATGGCAGAGTTTTTACCGCCTGAGATTTTGCGTTTTTTACTGTTACGTCCTCAACCCAATCGTCCGATTAATTTCTCACCCGATGAACAATCGACCATTAAACTATTTAATGATTATGATCGCTATCGCACGCAATTTTTTAGCGGAAGACCCGTTTCTGGCGATATAAAAGAAGTCTATCAGCTATCCGAAATCAACCCTGAACACGATTATTATGTGCCCAATCTGCAACTATTGCAGGCATTGGTACAAATGCCACACATTAATATCGTGGATGAAATTCGTAAACGTAAAGAGGGTGAATTAACGGATATTGAATTATCCCATCTTAATCGACGCATAGAGTCTATTAAATATTGGTTAGAACACTATGCGACAGACAACGAGCGCTTGCAATTACAAGACACGTTACCCGCAGAAGCCAGCAGTTTGTCTGCCACTCAATGTGCTTTTCTGCATCTTTTAGCAGAACAACTCCCCACGGATCATTGGCACGCTGATGTTTTACAATCAGCCACTTTTACCGCAGCTAGACTGACACCGATTAAACAATCCGATGCTTTTCAGGCGATTTATAAGGTTTTATTTGGAAGAGATGCAGGCCCAAAAGCCGGCAATTTATTTGAATTTATGGAACCCGCTTTTCTACAACAGCGATTTACTGAAGTGTCATATACGCAAGCGACTTTCTGGCTTGAAAGCAGTATTGATGATGCGGCATTAAAAGCCTTTTTAGAAAAACATCAAGAAAATCTGGCTACTGTATCCGCTCAATTTCAATGCTGTATCCCAGAGACTTCATCCGCAGAAGCCAATCATGGCGTGGCTACTATTGAATTTCAATTCCAATTGACGGATCAAAAACGTCATATGCAACGTTTATTATTGGAATCTTTTGATAGTCATGCGGTCAATATTGCAGACACCACTGAGCGTTTAAAAGCCGAAGCCACGGCTTATGTACAAAACTTAGACAGTTCATTGAATATCCCCATCGCTTTAACGCTATAAAATAGATTGATCCGTTTGTGAGAAATAACACCACTTAAAGTGATGTTATTTCTAGGCTCTGTTGACATTTTGGGCTGGCTGGATTTTTAGCACCATTTTTGAGCTGACAAGGCATTTTTTTCGTAGCAATGCACTTCATTGGTAGAAAAAATAACGCCGTCAGCACGAAAAGGGGGCAAAAAGCCGTCAGCATCCAAACGTCAGCAGAGCCTAAACCTTTACTTCTTCTGTCCTCTTAAACGCTCTAATACTGTTTGCAATGCCGGTGGCAAAGGTGCATGAAACTGTAACGGAGGAGCTTGATCAATGGATGGAATGCGCAAACTTTCAGCGTGTAAAAACAAACGTTTCAAACCAATATCCCGCATTTGTCGATTGAACTCATCATGGCCATATTTATTGTCTCCGGCAATAGGATGTCCAGTGTGTGAAGCATGTACGCGAATTTGATGAGTGCGTCCCGTATCGAGTTTGACTTGCACCAAAGCAGCTTGAGCAAACTGTTGTTTTTTCTGAAAATGACTCAGTGCAGATTTACCACTGGTATCCACACGGACAATCCGCTCACCGGATTTTAGCGTGTTTTTGCGCAACGGCAGGTTGATGTGGGCTAAACGCGACTCCCAGTCACCTTGAATTAAAGCCTGATAATATTTGCCCACTTGATTGTCACGTAATAATTGATGCAATTGTCTAAGCATCGCGGGCTTTTTGGCAATGAGCAAGCAGCCTGATGTGTCACGATCTAAGCGGTGAACTAATTCCAAATATGGCGCTTTTGGATACAAGGCGCGTAAACCTTCTATCACACCAAAATGAATACCACTGCCGCCATGCACCGCCCATCCTGCGGGTTTATTTAACACTAACAATTGCTTATCTTCATGAATGATAGCCTCAGTTAATTGTTGCAGGCTTGACTGATGAATGCTTCCACTGAATGATTCTTTTTGCTCCAATTGAATCGGTGGAATGCGCACAAGGTCTCCGGCTTGTAATTTATAAACAGGCTTGACACGCCCTTTGTTTACTCTCACTTCTCCTTTGCGCAGAATTCGATAAATATGACTTTTAGGCACCCCTTTAAGTTGTTTTAGCAAGAAATTATCAATGCGTTGTTCCGCTTGTAAGGGGGTAATTTCCAGGTAAGAAACCTGGTTAAAAACAGGTTGAGGCATAAGTGGTGTCTTTATCTTTGAAGTTGACCCAATCAATAGTATAACAATTTGCCGCACTGCCCTAACACTGTTATATTAGGCTGACTTGAAAAAGTAAGGGTTTTGAGAAGAAATAAAAGTCCATAACCTGTTGAGTAAAAGAGCGGCTTAAAGGTTGTTCTTCATCTTGCTCCGGTATGTTGCGTTTTTTCTCCCCTTTATTAAGCGTTGCCATGCGCAGCCAAACGCGCATTATGAATGCATTTCATTTTTTTGATACACATAGAAATGATGGCAAGCTTAATTTTGCAGCAGTACAAGCTAACAGGCTGAAATAAAGCACTTGAGCGTGCGATCAATTGAAATATCTGCTGAACAGACTTTTTGGTGTGGGGTGTACTTTCATTGTCTGCCCTACTGACCAATGATTCCTAACAACTATAGCAAACTACATTAGTGGTTGATGCGGGATAACACCGCTTTAAGCGGTGTTATTTCTAACACACTGTCTGCTTAATAGAAGTCGTAACGAGGTTAAGCAAGCCCATCGCAGCTTGACCGCAGTCGATTTATATTGGCTAAACAGGTGTCCAAATTCTACCCACCCGATGAATTTTTTATAGTAGGGATGAAGCGCTATATCACCCATAGAAAAGCGGTTATCGATGCGGGTGGCCCGCGTAAAAAATGCGGCCTGCAAAGTATCCCTTTATCGACTGGTGTTATAGATTGAAAGACTTTTAATGCCTTTCATTGTTTCTGAAGTTGTGTAGTCCTTTCATGTTCAAATTCATTTATCTAGGTGAGTTTGCCTTCCAATGCTCAATCCTTTATTTCCCAGAGGCTTGTTTCTGCTTTTAGACTGGGATGACGGACAGTGGTATAGCGAAAAAGCACGAATAGTCAAATCATTTCGTGAACATCTGTATGGGTTTTAATGCCTTGCAGAACTTTATATAGAACAGATTGATGTCATGCAGCCACTCAATTTTGCGGACTGATATAGATAAGGATGGCTAGAACGCCCACCTGTCTAAATGGTCATACTTTATTTTTCTTGCGTTTCTCAATGTTCACTCTATTAAAGTCATAAGATGATTCCAATTTTCCACTGTCTTTGTCTCTCATTGTGATACCCGTATAACCAAAAAGGTTTACTGGACAATGTAAAGTACAAGGATTTGAGACCTTATGAAAAGAATCTTAATTAATGCAACACAACCCGAAGAACTTCGGGTCGCAATGGTAGATGGGCAACGTTTGTACAATTTTGATATTGAAACACGTACTAAACGTCAAACAAAATCAAATATCTATAAAGGCGTGATTACCCGTATTGAACCCAGTTTGGAGGCTGCGTTTATTGATTATGGGGCTGAACGTCATGGTTTTTTGCCAATGAAGGATATTGCTAAAACCAGTTATTACATCGACGAGACTCAAGAGACATCAGACAATAACGCGCAACAAGACGCGGCGGCACAAAGCCCAGAAGCACCCGTAGAAGCTGCGGCTGTAGGACACACTAATACTGAGACAGATGCCGTAGAGAAAAAGAAAAGCGGACGACCTCAGATTAAAGAAGTATTGCGTGAACGTCAGGAAATTATTGTTCAGGTCGATAAAGAAGAGCGGGGCAATAAAGGTGCGGCATTAACCACTTATGTCAGCTTAGCGGGACGTTATTTAGTATTAATGCCAAATAACCCTCGTGCAGGAGGGGTCTCTCGGCGCATTGAAGGGGATGAGCGCTCAGAAGCACGAGAAGCCATGAGCAGCTTGAATATTCCTGAAGGCATGGGGGTGATTTTACGTACCGCAGGGGTGGGTAAATCCTCTGAGGAATTATCCTGGGATTTAGATTACCTATTACGCTTATGGGATGCGATCAATGTATCCGCCAATGAGCGCATGGGTTCCTTCTTAATCCATCAAGAAAGCAATGTCATTATTCGCGCTATTCGTGATTATTTGCGTGATGATATTAATGAAATCCTCATTGATGATGAAAGCGTATATCAAGAAGCGATTGATTTTATGCAGCATGTGATGCCGCATTTTCTCAATCGCGTGAAGCTATACCAAGATAAAGTTCCGCTGTTTACTCGTTATCAGATCGAAAGCCAGATTGAATCCGCCTTCCAACGCGAAGTCCAATTGCCTTCTGGTGGTTCAATCGTCATTGATCACACGGAAGCTTTATTGTCGGTTGATATTAACTCTGCGCGTTCCACCAAAGGTGGCGATATTGAAGAAACCGCTTTAGGCACCAACATGGAGGCCGCCGAAGAAATTGCCCGGCAATTGCGCTTGCGTGATTTAGGCGGTCTGATTGTGATTGACTTTATCGACATGCTCAGTCATCGCCATCAACGTGAAGTCGAAGCGCATATTAAAGAAGCTTTAAAGATGGATCGTGCGCGGGTACAAGTAGGACGCATTTCTCGCTTTGGCTTATTAGAAATGTCACGTCAACGTTTGCGGCCTTCTCTCGGCGAATCCAGTCATATTCAATGTCCACGTTGTGAAGGACATGGTGCTATTCGTAGCGTTGAATCTTTGGCTTTATCCATTTTACGTTTGATGGAAGAAGAAGCCATGAAAGGTAAAACCACCAAAGTCATGGCTCAGGTACCAGTGGATGTAGGTACCTATTTATTAAATGAAAAGCGCCAAGCGATTTTTGACATTGAAGCACGGCAAAGTATTTCCGTAGTGTTGATTCCTAATCCGCATTTGGATACGCCACAATACGAATTACAGCGTATTCGCCAAGATGATCGCCCCGATTACAAACCCAGTTATGAAAAAGTGGAACAACCTACAGTTGACGTTGAAAAATACGCCAAAGAGGTCTTGCCTAAACTTGAAGAACCGGCTGTCAAAGGAATTGTTCCAACGGCACCGGTAATGACCAGTGAAAGTTTTGCGGGATTGAAAAGTTTGTGGGCTGCTTTCTTCAGTCTTTTCCAATCAAAAAAGACCATCACTAAGGCACCCACAAAACAACATCATTCCCCTAAACGGCCTTATAAAAACCAGCGGCCTAAAAATAATAACCGCAATAATTATAAGAACCGTCCTAAACCCACGGTAGAAGCCCCCCCTGTTGAAACTCCAGAAGCATCCACACCTCCTACGGTGAATAATGAAGCAGAGCAAACATCTGCCACTCCTCATCACCAAACCAGTAATAGCAATAACAACAACAATGGGCGCCGTAATCGTCGCGGAGGACGGCGTAAATCACGTACAAGAGAAACCACCACCCCTTCTGATAATAACGACAATGATTCAGATTTAAAGGAAGCAGGTTAAGGAGAAGAGTCATGACGTGGAGCATGGGTATTGCGGTGATATTACATAGTTTATCGGCGATGATCTGGGTCGGCGGGATGTTTTTTGCCTATCAGGTATTACGCCCTGTCATCGCTCAACAACTTGAACCACCGGCACGATTGACAGTCTGGCGGCAAGTATTTAGACAGTTCTTTTGGTGGGTGTGGCCTTCCCTGGCGGTTCTTTGGGTATCGGGGGCTTGGATGATTTATGCAAAAGGCGGCTTTGCTCAAGTCGGTTGGCATGTTCATGCAATGTTATCGGTAGGCTTATTGATGACCCTAGTATTTATTTACCTGCAACTGATTCCTTACAAGCAACTGATTCAGGCTGTGGATAATCAGCATTGGTCAGATGGAGGAAAAGCCTTAGCACGCATTCGTACATTGGTGGCAACGAACTTAATCCTAGGTTTAATCACCATCAGTATAGGGGCGGGTGGTCAGTATATGATTTTTTAATGCTCTACTTTAGTGAAGATTAAAACCACAGTATATGACTTGAATAAAGTTGTTACTGTGGTTTTTTTAATTTCAACTATGGAATTCTATTTTCATTATGTTATTATGCTCCCAGTTGTTCATTATGAATCACCTACTGATGCTAAGTAGTCGCTTATTTTTTACAGATGTGATGTTTAATTTCATCGTAAAAAAGTCTCTACTTAATGCTTAAGTTTCAGCAATACATGTGAAAAGTCTGTGTTTCTTAGCGTGTATAGCATCGACCTCCGTGATTTATATTTTTTGTTAGTCAATCATCTCAAATCCGAAATTTGAAGGAGATAATAAGATGGCATCTGCGTCCGACATGATAAAAGAAATGTCACTAGAAGAATTAGTGGCCTTACAAAAAGAAGTCTCTCAACTGATCACCCAGAAACAAGCTGATCAAAAGCATAAACTGGCTGAACAGTTCAAAGAACTGGCGGAAAAATCTGGTCTGGAACTCGGTGGTATTACCTGGACTGAAGAAGAAGGTGAAAAAGCGCCTAAAAAATCAGAGCGTAAAAAGAAAAAATATCATCCTAAATACCGCAACCCTGAAAATCCAGAGCAAACCTGGACTGGTTTAGGCATGAAACCTCGTTGGGTTCGTGCTTTACTGGAACAAGGTAAAACGATGGACGATTTATTGATTAATAAAGACTAATTGACCTTACACTCATACTGGGCAGTGAACGAAAGGATTAGACTATTCTCGCGTCTCACGCTGAGTAAAGCCCAGTATGAAGCAATGGTGGTTTTTCAGGGTTTGAGTCTGTTTTTAAGCGCTGAATCGAGCTTTTGCGTAATGTCAGAGAGTTGATCAATAAGCACAAAAAAACCGCCGGGTGTATATCACCCGGCGGTTTTTTTGTGCTTGTATGTTTTTACATTGCAGGCCATTTAAAGGCTTCTAAATACCCCATCACAGCCACTACCAGCTTGACGCTATAGCGATGCCTCTCCTTCCTGTCATACTCGCCTAACGTATCGTAAAGGCATCATGTTCTGCGAGGGGATAATAGCGCCCAAATGCTATTATCCCTTAAAGCTCTACTGCTCGATACATCGTTTCATAATTCGCCAGAGACACCCGCCTCAATAATAGCTTCCATATCATCACGTACTTTAGTCGCTAATTTTTCTAAATCAGGGGGTAAATTAATGGCGGTAATAAAAATATTCAAATTCATGGTGACTAGCCAGAATTTGCCCTTAGCGTCTTCAATGAGACCAATGCGGCAAGGCATATAAGCTAGAAAATTCACATCAAAATCCAACATCCTTTTAGCCACTGAAGCATCACAGAATTGAAAAATCTCAGTGCGGCGAATATTGTCCAATCCCAATGATTCATATTCTTTCCACAATGGCTGATGTGCCACAAATTTAATATTCAACATGTTGGCTTTTAACTTCATGGACTCAATGGCTTCCTCAACGTTGATGCCTTCTTGAAGCGCTAGAGTAATGACGGTTTCTGACAAATTGATGAGTACTTCTCCCTCGTCTTCGACAATACCTTTACCCTCGCTCATCTCGCCTGCAAGACAGTTAGTCAACAAAGAAAGAGATAAAGTGGCACTCACAAGAAAAGATGAAACGTAATTTATCATTGTATAAACTCCCGATATAAGGTGGTTTTAATATCTGTAAAGATACATCTCTAGGCAGTAAAAACTTACGGGGTTCCGCGTCTGTTTAAGTGAAGTTTTGCGTTGTTTTAGAGCAACTTTGTAAAGACTTCAGCAGACAGAACCAT
Organism: Thiotrichales bacterium; assembly: GCA_016744475.1. Lineage (GTDB taxonomy): Bacteria > Pseudomonadota > Gammaproteobacteria > Beggiatoales > Beggiatoaceae > BB31. The sequence goes on from JADGEH010000006.1 coordinate 76,563, forward strand.
CCTCCATGACCGTATGTTTTAACAGATGACGTGTCATATGTTAGCGGAAATTTTAGGGGGCATTCCGCTATCACACAAGCATTTTGACGGCTTTATTAACAAATTATGACGGATGGACTCAAGGCACCTGTGTTGACCGAGTTGACAGATGTCCATCACGCAAAAGGCACACACCGCATGAAATAAAACGTTACATCCGTGATTTATCCTACTTCGCCTCATCAGCCTTTTCGTCATCGCCATCATACAAGTTTCGTTGGAAAACGCCTGATTCAATATTTATTCCATTTGCTATCTTCTTTTCCTTCTATCCCCTAATATTTGTACAAAAAACCACTCACCAGAGGATAAAAAGATGAACCCCACTGAACATGCACTCCCCATCCCTAAGCTCGAACGTGATTTAGACACGTTGCGACACAGCATAGCCCACCACTTAAATTTTACTGTGGTCAAAGATCAGATCGCAGTACAAAAACGGGATTGGCTGAATGTCTTTGCGCACACGGTTCGGGACTACTTGGTAGAGCGTTGGATGGACACCACACGGCGTTATTACCAACAAGACGCACGACGGGTGTATTACTTATCCATGGAATTTCTGCTGGGACGCGCCTTGGTCAATAACATGCTCAACCTGGGCTTATATGAAGATTGCAAAACTTTACTGAATGAATTGGGCTTGGAATTCAATGAAATTGGCATGATGGAAAGTGATCCCGCATTGGGCAATGGCGGTCTCGGACGCTTAGCCGCATGTTTTTTGGATTCTCTATCCACTTTAGATTTACCGGGATATGGCTACGGTCTACGTTACGAATACGGCATGTTTTATCAGCGCATCAAAGATGGACAGCAATTTGAACAACCGGACAACTGGTTGCGTTATGAAAACCCCTGGGAAATTCCTCGTCCAGAAGTGTTATATCCCGTGCATTTTGGTGGACGCTTGGTGGAATACCATGATGAACAAGGGCAATTACGCCATGACTGGGCCGACACCGACGACATTATGGCAATGGCTTATGATATGCCGATTGCTGGATATGGCGGCAAAACCGTCAATACTTTGCGTTTATGGGCCGCCAAATCTTCGCGCAGTTTTAATCTGCAATGCTTTAATCAAGGTGAATACTTACGCGCAGTAGAAAATAAAACCCATTCAGAAAATCTGGTCAAAGTACTTTACCCTGACGACACCACTGAACAAGGTAAAGAATTACGCCTGCGTCAAGAATACTTCTTTGTGTCCGCCACCATTAAAGATGTTATTCGCCGTTATCTCGGCAGTCATTCTGATATTCACGGTTTACCCGAAGGTATCGCGATTCAACTCAATGACACCCATCCCGCCTTAACCATTCCAGAACTCATGCGTCAATTTTTAGACCGTTTCAAATTAGACTGGAATACCGCTTGGGACATGACTACTCGCATTTGTTCTTATACCAATCACACCTTATTACCCGAAGCTTTAGAAACCTGGCCCGTGCCTTTATTTGAACGTTTATTACCCCGTCATTTGCGCATTATTTACGATATTAATTGGCATTTTTTACAACAAGTCAAACATCAATGCCCAGGCGATACAGCACTTATGCAGCGGGTGTCTTTAATTGATGAAGGACAAGGAAAACGTATACGCATGGGACATCTTGCCGTAGTGGGTAGCCACAAGATCAATGGCGTGGCCGCATTGCATACACAACTCATGAAAAGCACGATTTTTGCCGATTTTGAACGTTTATTACCCGGAAGAATTGTCAATAAAACCAACGGTATCACCCCGCGCCGCTGGCTTAATGAAGCCAATCCCGCATTAACCCAATTGATTCATCAACACATTAAAAGTGATTGGTTACGGCATTTAGACACACTAGAAGAACTCACCACGCTGGCTCATGATTCAAGCTTTCAAGCCGACTTTGCCGCCATAAAACACCAGAATAAAGTTAAATTGGCAGAATACATCCAACAACGAGTGGGCATCATCGTTAATCCAGACAGTTTATTTGACGTACATATCAAACGTATTCACGAATACAAACGTCAATTACTCAATGTCTTACATCTCATCACTCGTTATAACCGTATTCGAGAAAACCCAGACGGTGACTTTGTACCGCGTGTAGCCATCTTTGCAGGCAAAGCCGCGCCTGGTTATATTGCCGCCAAGCGCATTATTAAACTCATCAATGATGTAGCAGATGTGATCAACCATGATCCCCTTATGCAAGATCGGCTTAAAGTCGTGTTTTTACCCAATTACGATGTCTCCAGTGCACAAGTCATCATTCCTGCGGCTGACCTGTCAGAACAAATTTCAACCGCAGGCACAGAAGCTTCTGGTACAGGAAACATGAAATTGGCACTGAATGGCGCATTAACCATTGGCACGCTGGATGGCGCTAATGTAGAAATGCAAGAAGAAGTGGGAGCCGACAATATTTTTATTTTCGGTCTCACCAGTGAAGGGGTCATGGAATTACAACAGCGGGGCTACAACCCTTGGCAACATTACCAAGACAACGCTGAGTTACATCAAGTGCTCGACATGATTCGCAATGGCTATTTCAACCCTGAGCACCCCGACCGTTTTCAACCCATCTTTGATCATCTCACTTCCGCCGGCGACCCTTTCTTTTTGTTGGCTGATTATGCCGATTACATCACCAGCCAAGATCAAGTTGATGCCTTATATCTTCAACCCTCCGAATGGACGCGACGGGCTATCTTGAATGTGGCGAAAATGGGCAAGTTTTCATCAGATCGCACCATTCGAGAATATGCAAAAGATATTTGGAACGTACAATCTAGTTTAAGCAGCGATGCAAAAACACTTTAACAAGCAACGAAGCCAAAGAAATCGCTCGTGCGGTGATGGATGTGGGGGAGTGGTGGCCTTAACGATAGAAAAACAACATCAGTTGTACGATTCAATCTGCCCACTTTAAGCCCTTAAAGACAACGCAAGCGTTGCTTAAAATAAACTCTCATCTTTCAGGAGAAAGACATATGATTCAATTGATTTATTTAAGTTTTTTTAGCCGTGATTTAAGTGATGCAGAACTTGAAGATATTTTATCTGTTAGCCGTCAGCATAATGAAACGCTGGGGATTACGGGCTTGCTGATTGTTAAAGGTCGGGCTTTTTTGCAAGCGCTGGAAGGTGAAAAAGAAGCGGTGTATCGCTTGTATGACACGATTAAAAAGGATGCTCGGCATCGAGAAATTATGAAAATCAGCGAAGAAGTCATCACTGAACGGGCTTTTGCCAATTGGTCGATGGGATTTAAAAATCTTGAAGCGCTGAGTGCGATTGAATCTAAGAAACTAGCGGATTTCAGCCAAATGGATTGGCACGCTGAAAGCTTTTCACAACAACGTAGCGAGATTCATGAGTTGTTTCGTCAATTTGTGGACATTGATAAAGACATCTCATTGCTGTGATAGCCATTGTCGAATCTGCTGTGCCACAGCTTGCGGGGCATCGCCTGAAACATGGTGTCCGCAATCAGGCTCGATATGTAGCTGTGCATGGGGCAGTGCTTGGCTGAGTTTTTCGCCATCGGTGGCTGGAAACCAGCGATCATTTTGTCCCCAAAAGACTAAGCAAGGACATTGTACTTTGGCGAAATCAGCTTGTATCTCGCTGAGTAAGTTGGGTTTGTCGCGCAGCAATTGCTGGATTTCTCGCGCATAGGTTTTGGAATCGGCAAAAATGTACGTTAAGGCATGAGGGAAGATGACATAAGGTTGCAAGCTGTAAAAAGCGCGTTCTGGCATGTTATCGGGTACCCGATGATAAATCGCGCTGGCGTTATAACAGGTGAGTTTGCGTGTCAGAGGAGCGATCCATTTGACCAAACGCAAACGATCAATGCCACGTAATAACCACAGTGGCGTGTGAATCATGACATGCATACTCCAGTGCGGCATCCGACGAGGGAAAATCGCGGAGGCTTGTAGCACTAAAGCAGATAGCAAATCGGGGCGGCGCTGCGCGACGGCTAAACCGACAATGGTGCTCAGCGATTCTGTCACCAATACCACGGGGTTTTCTTTGCCGCCCAGTGCTTCTAATACACGGATAGTCTCTTCTATCTGATAACCCACAGGATTTTCTCGCGTGGGCTTACCCGAATAGCCATAACCTTTGGCATCAAAACAAATCACTCGAAAATCATGGCTAAGCTGTTCCAGCAAGCCTTCATAGCTGTAGCTCCAATTGCCCCAACCATGCATGAGTACCAGCGTGGGCCCGTGGCCTTTTTCGCCATAGGCGATCTGCACGGGCTGCTGGTGAATATCATGAATGGTGAGTTTGGATAAACCGTTCGGAAAGGTTTTTTGCCACCAATCTTCCATAGCCAAGTTTAGCTATTCGGGATTTGTAAAAGGTATAAACGTCCATCGTTACTTAATACCACCAAGCCTTTATCGGTGACGATGGGGGCGATGCGTAAGCCGGATTTGTCGGTCTCTGAACGCGCTACAAATTGCCCGTCTTCTTTGCGTAACCAATGCAGATACCCTTCAAAATCGCCCACGACTAAATAATCATCGACACTGACAGGAGCGGTTAAACGACGGTGTTGCAATTTATCTTGCTTCCACAAAATGCGTCCGCTGTAGCGATCAAAGGCTTGCAAATGACTGTTGCTATCGCTGAGATAGACGGCTAGTGCATCGACCGTTAAGCCTGTGTAAGAGGAAGTTTCTTTATTCCACAAGGCTTCTCCATTCAGAGCATTGATCGCCGCAGTACGGCCTTGAAAACCTGTAATGAATAAAATGTCATTAAATAAACGGGGATCAGCATCAATATCCACCATGCGCTCTAATTCGGAACGACCGCGAGGTTGGCTGAGGCGAATTTCCCACACGGGTTTGCCGTTTTCTAGGTTCACTGCACTGAAACGTCCATTATCAAAACCCGCATACACTGTGTTGCGATCAATTAAAGGCGTGCTCGTCCCACGCAGGCTTAATAAGGGTACAGGGCGTTCATACGTCCACAGGCGTTGTCCGGTTTTAGCACTTAAGGCGGTGAGTTTGCCATCCACACTGCGCACTACCACAATGCCACGCGCCGCTTGCGGGGCTGACAACACTTCGCTGGACACCAAAGCTCGCCATTGTTCACTGCCATCAGCCATCGACAACGCAATCACTTCACCTTTGCGTCCACCGACTAACACCAAGTTTTCCCCAATGCCAGGGCCGCCAGAAAGATCAAATTTGAGTTGGGTGTGCCATAAACGCTCACCCTCTTCTAAATTCAAACTTTCAACTTCGCCTTCAGGCGTGGCAATAAACAACTGCTGATCTTTAACAACAGGACTCAATTTGAGCACATTGTCTTTCAGCGCAATCGCGGTTTTGTTCCGCCACAATAACTGCGGCTGAAATTGTGAATCCAGTTCAACCAAGGCCGCCGGAGGTTCTGCGTCAGGTTTAGAACTGAACCAACCGCAGCCCGTCAGCCCACTGACCACGACTAAACTTAAACATAGACGCATGAAATTAGTTTTCATGAGTAGTCTCGTTTGTAGTGTTTTGCGCAGCAGGTGCGGGTGTGACAGATGTAGCCGCCTCGTTTGCGCTGCCTTGAGTGGTGGGAGCAGGTGTGGCAGGTGTAGCTGCTTCGTGTGTATTGTCTTGAGTAGCAGGGACAGGAGTAGCGGGTAGCGTGATAACGCTGGCTTCTGTGGAGGTCGTCACAGAGGTGCTTGAAGTTGCAGTCTCAGACACTGCTGCCGCCGCTGTTGCTGCTTCTTCTTTTGCTGTCTGTGCCGCTGCTTCCGCCGCTGCTTGTTCTTTCTGCACGGCTTCCATCAATTCCACGGGCAACACATTCGCAGCACTCAATACTTCAGCATTCGAGCCTAAGCTATCGCGCTTCATTTCTATCCAGCGCTGATGTTGAGGTGATAAAGACTCATTTTTTAAGGCTTTTTCATACTCAGCCAAGGCATCTTGAGAACTATTTTTAGCTAGATAAATATCGCCTTGTAATTCCGCTTTCAGTCCCTCATACGCAAGACCGCTCACCGCTTGCAATAAAGTGTGCGCCGCATCATATTCACGCTCTGCCACCAACAAACGGGCTTTGCGCAAACGCGCTACATCTTGTAAATCGGACAAATCCGTATTATCAATCACCCATTGCAAATGAGCCTGTGCCGCTTGATTTTGATCGTCGCGCACACTGTGTTGAGCTTGCAATAAAGCGGTCAAAGCCGAGTAAGTGCTATTAGGATATTCGCTGAGTAACTGCTGTGCCGCCGCCGTCATCTCATCGGCTTTATTTTGCGAAGCCAACACCGACACCTGTTCATATTTATACGAGGCCAACTCAGATTGTCCCTGCGTATAACTGTTCCAACCACGCCAACCAAACAACAAGCCAAAACCCAGCAAAGCACCAATTAATACGCTTTGACCATTATCGACCCACCATTTTTTTATGGCCTCAACCTGTTCTTCATCAGTTTCGTAATTTGCCACGATATTTCCCTAATATTTAAGCATTGACACAAAGACCTAAAGCGCCCACTGGGGTTCGCTCAATAGCTACAAAAAAATGATTTTTTGCAGCGATGTCCGTCTTCATATAAACGCTAAAGCTAATGACTTAAAAAAGCGGGCATTCTACCCCAATTCATCCGCAAACGCCCTGTAAATCATCCTGTCTCATACAATGAAGCGATTAGACTTGTCCGGGCTTAAAACACCGACTGCAAAACAGCTCATATTGGCGGTTTTCCCCGTTCCTTTTCGTTAAATAGAATGACTATTCGCCTCAAATGAACGAAAAAAACCGCTCAATCCCGCTGCTTTTCGCTACGGCGTTTAAACCCGGGCAAGTCTATTAATGCTCGCAAACGCTGCAAGCCCTCTGCTTGTTGCTCCGCATAAGCCACTAAATCCATACTTTGCTGGGCTTGCGACGCACCGCCGCGCTGATACGCCAGCGGCATTCCAAAACGAAAAAACACCGCATCAAACTGCGTCGGCAACAAGGCGCTTAAAGCCTGTAACAACGCCTCCCGCTCCGACGGCGGGCGTGGTCTCCAGCCTTGCTCACCCAGCGTATCATCCAGCAAACCGCGCACATCCACCAAGGCATAACTCAATTGGCACTGAATACTCGGCTGCCCATCATCCCGAAACCGTTTCAACACCTGATACGGATAAAAATGCGGCTCCTGGCTGCGAACGCATTCTGTACAATGGCAAGGAATCCACTGCTGATATTCCAAACCGTGCAACGTGCGATGAATTTCCTCAAGCTTACCCACCAAATACGCCAGCAAATCCCGCTTATGCCGACCGCTTAAACGCAGCCGAATCTCCCGGCGCTCCACGTCCTCGCGCACTTCCGCTCGCGTATCATCCTCACATAACACCACGCCGTATTGCCACACTCGCTCGCGCCCCGCCTCAATCAACGGATGCACCGCCACCATAAAGCGCGTCAAAATCCCCTTTGGCATAAAACGCGGATAACTGTAGCGCAACTGCAAATTATGCTGCGCATCCCAGTCATACTGAGGTTTCGCCTCATCCAACAATTGCGGCACGATATAATGTCCCGCCTCCGGCAACTCATAACACAACTGAAACGCCGTCATCAGGCGCAACAACTCAGGGCGCATGTCCGCATACTCATCCTCAGACCACATCGTTTGCAAATCCGCACGACTAAAACGCCCGCCCTGCGCACAAGGACTATCCAACACCTTATATACCGCATCCGTGCCCCAAGTAGGGTTCAGAATCACCGTTTTCGCCAGCACATCATCATCCTGAAAATGCAGGCACACGCCTAAATCGTGCAAATATCCACTGAGTTGCAAAGCATCCTCGCGGCGTTTAAACCCCGCTTGCAGACACATCGCCACGTATTCTTGCTGAGCAATGTAAGGCCGTATTTTGCCGACCTGCTCCAACTGCTCGCGCACCTTTAACCAGGTTTTCGGCAACGCCTGCCCCACATGCGGCAACTGCTGAATCTGATACTGCAAAAACGCCAACATCTCCGCCCGCCCACGATTGTCGCTCAAATTACAATCAAACACCGCTTTCAAGCTCCGATGGAAACGCTCTTTTAGCGACGGCTCATCTAGTTTGACCGCCCTTTCATCCTTCTGATTTTTAACAATAAACACCGGGCTATTATCACTAAACAACTCCACCCGATTCAGCCAATCATAAAAATTCGTGCGCTCCTCGCGGGTATCGGCCACCAGCGCATACAAAGAACGTTTGGTGAGAAAAAACTGATGCGTTGCGTGATAAATCTGCTGCCCACCAAAATCCCAAATATTCACGCGGAAAGTTTTTTTCTGTGGCTCAGTTGTCGCGATGGCCTGAGTCAGAGGAAACTCCCAACGCACAATATCAATCCCTCGCGTTGATGCTTCTGGCTCTGGCAAAGCCGCGTATTCATTCATCAAACGCCGCATCAAACTGGTTTTCCCCGCCCCACCTTCGCCCACAATCAACAGTTTTGCTTCATACAAATAATCCAACTCCGCCTCAGCCGCTTGACGAAAATAAGCCCTCAATTTTGTAATGTCCGCATAACCATTTTCATCTAAATCTAAAGCTTCTAGGGGAGGGCTTTCTAAGAAGTTGGTTTCATACTGCCAGTGGTATTTCACTCTTAAACTACGTAAATCATGCAATTGGGCTAAAGTCGCGGGTAATTGTCGAATGTAATTGTTATCAATACTTAAGCGGGATAAATGAGATAAGTCTCCAATCCAATCAGGTAATTCTTTCAACTGATTATTAGCCAATGATAAAAAAGTCAGGCTCTGTAATTGTTCTTTATCTAATGACCGTTCAGTTAATTTATGATGGCTTAAACTGAGTTGTGCAGCACTGTCTCTTTTTTGATTAAAAAAAGGTGACTGATGAAAGGGATTTTCAGCATGATGAGGTAGTATGCTTTTTTGTAAAGGTGTGATATGTGGTGGTGGCTCAAAGTGATTACCTTGCGTATGAATATGCAATGCTTCTTTTTGAAGCTGTCTCATTTCTGCGGGTAATACACTGAGTTTATTCCAGCTTAAATCAAGAAGAGATAATGACTTTAATGCCTGAATATCCGGTGATAATTGCCGGAGGCTATTAACGCTCAAATTCAAAACCCGCAAGCCCTCCAATTCAAACACTCTTTTCGGTACTTCTCGCAAACGCTGTTCACTCAAATCCAACCATTGTAAATGCGGCAAAGCCAAAGCGGCTTCTAGCATTTCGCCTTCTTCCCAACGCAACCACAAGCCTGACACTTGCTGCGGATCGGGTTGCAAGCGCCACCACACGCCCCAGTCCAGCACTAAATGACGCACCTTGCCCACCTCATGCAAAGGATTAATATTCAGTTGAATAAACTCTAATTGAGGCAAATCATTCAACCATTCCGGCAGTGTTTGAATCGCATTATTTTTAAGCAGCAATTGCTTTAAATGCTTAAGCGCTTTAATCTCTGCTGGCACCTCTAACAATGCCTGCCCGTGCAAATCCAAAACAGATTCTTTTTGTTCTAAGTTATACTGGATAGCTTGTAAAATATGCGGTGGTCTTTTCATGGTTTATGCATTCATAAAGTGGAAGGCATTAGACTTGTCCAAGTCTAAATTTTAAATTAAAAAAAGTAAAGAATATCTACTCAGCCCAGTAAAAAATGAGGTCTTAAGACATGAGCCACTACATAAACCGCATCACCACTAAACGCCCATTTTCAGCACTATGAGGTGTTACCCAAGAAGAATTTGATAAACTATGGCCTGTATTTACCCTAGTTTCACAAGAAAAAGTAGAGCTTTAACATCAAAAAAATCAGGGGGCATACAAAAGAAAGCCTAGATATTCTCATTCTCAAGCGCTTAAAACACATATAGATAAATTAATATTTATACTGTATGACATGAAGAACTATCCCACTG
>JADGEH010000219.1 GCA_016744475.1 Thiotrichales bacterium
GAAAATGCCAATCAGAAACTCAAACTTTGCTTTATTCGTCTTATGGTGAAGCGTCTCGCGGCTCATGCCTCTTGAGATTTCAAATGGGTTCTATAAAGGCTATAGCGACTGGCGTTTGCCGACTAAGCGGGAATTGGAGTCTTTGGTGGAATATCAATGTTATGAGCCAGCGATTAATACCGCAGCCTTTCCTGCTACGCCTAATTATGTTTGGTCAGGGTCGCCTTATGCCGACAGTTTTGACAGCGCGTGGAACGTGGGTTTCAACTCTGGGACACTCTACTACGGCAATCGTTATTATTACTACGCTCCCGTTCGTTTAGTGCGCGGCGGACAGTCTTTTAGCCTTTTGCCTGACCAAGCCCCGCAAAGTTGCAATGCAGGTGCTACCGCACTGGATGCTGAATTTGAGTTACATGCAGATGGTACAACCACCCATTCACGTACAGGCTTGATCTGGGATCGTTGTGTGTGGGGTGTAACAGGAGAAAACTGTGAAATCGGATCGGCGGGTGAATATAATTGGTATGAAGCACAACAACAAGCCGTGCTTGCCAACCAACAAAACTATAAAGGTTATAGTGATTGGAGGCTGCCCAGTATAGAGGAATTAGTCACAGTGACAGAGGAAACTTGTTATGAGCCTGCAATCAATACCACGGCATTTCCAGCCACACTTAGAGATGATGCGGTTTGGTCGAGTTCGCCCGATCCCGTCGGTTTGAACGCTGCGTGGCACATGGATTTCTACTCTGGGAGCGCCAGTCCCTACTTTCGTACCTTCGATAATCACGTCCGTTTGGTTCGCAACGAACAGTCTTTTGGCCCTTTGCCTGCTCCCTCTACAGACTTTTCCCTACGTCTAAATCAAACAGGCAACGGCACCATCAACGGCAGTGGCAATTTCACCACAGGCGCAAGCGTCAACCTCACCGCCATCCCAGCCGCAGGCTACACCTTCAGCGGTTGGTCGCCTTCGCCTTGCGCGAATAGCTTCACCATGCCCAGCAGTGATTTAACTTGTACGGCAACTTTTACTCAACAAACCTGTAATTACAGCATTACGCCCAGCAGCCGTTCACATACTAGCGAAGCGGTTTCAGATAGCATCAACATTACCGCCTCGCGCAGTGATTGCGCATGGTCTGCCAGTAGCAATGCCAATTGGGCAAGTTTAAGTCAATCGCGTGGTACAGGCAGTGGCAACATCAGTTACAGCTTACAAGCCAACACTGGCACACAAACCCGTAATGCCAGCTTGTCGATTGCGGGGCGAACATTCAGCCTCAATCAAGCTGCGCCTGTACAAGCGGCGTGTACTTACACCTTAAGTCCCAGCAATGCTTCGCATCCAGCACAAAGCAGCACAGGCAGTTTAAGCATTAACACCGCTGACCACTGTGCTTGGACGGTCAGCGAAGCCGAGTCTTGGTTATCCATCACTTCAGGGCGTAGCGGTACAGGCAGTGGCGTGATTCAATACAGTTTGACCGCTAACAGCAACCAAACCAATCGCAATGGCGCGTTAAGTATCGCGGGTTACAGTTTTCCAATTCAACAAGTCGGCGCGGCGGATTGTTTAAGCATCACACCATTTAACTACGACTTCGGTGCAGTTGTCCCCAATCAATTTACGGATAAACGCCTGCATGTCACCAATTCCTGTCAAAACAATCTGACTATCAATTTAGCTGCCATCACAGGCACAGCCGAATTTGGTTTAAGCAATGACCAATGCTCAAGCCGCAATTTAAGCTATCAACAAAGCTGCACGGTCGATGCGCGTTTTCGCCCTAGCCGTGAAGGTGAGCAAATTAGCCATCTGGTGGTGCAATATGGCGCAGGCAAAACTGCACAAGCCACTTTACGCGGCACTGGTTCAGGTTTGCCGCCTGTAGCCTGCATTCACCCAATCCAAACCAATGGCTTAAACGTCACGCTAGACGGTGCTTGCTCGACGGATAGCAATGGACGCATTGTTCAATATGACTGGCGTATCAGCAGTAATGTTTCACCGACGGTGATGCGCTCGAATCATTTACCCAGTGATAGTTTTTCATTCTCAGCTCCCGGCGATTACACCGCGCAATTGACCGTAACGGATGATGATGGCACAACGGCAACAGCTTCCGCGCCGTTTCGATTGGATTACAGCATCCGCTTAGACAACATCAGTGTGCGTTGCCATATCCAGCCCAACCCCAAAACCGCAATTGCGGGGTTTGTGATTGAAGGCACAGGGACAAAAACCGTATTGCTGCGCGGTATGGCGGTGCCTTCCATGTCGCCCAGTCTGGATTTGCGTCTAAGCCTGCAAAAATTAGTCAACAACACTTGGCAAGAAATCTTGACTAATGACAACTGGATGCAAAGCTCGCGTGCGGCAGAAATCCGCAACTTAGCCAGCAATCTCGTACCACGCTCTACCGCTGATGCGGCTTTATTAGTTGATTTAGAACCGGGGGTTTATACCTTGATTGCTGCACCCCAAGGTGCAAGCGGTATTGGCGTGGTGAGTGCCGATGACTTAGACTCAGCTAAACCCAGCAGTCGTCTAGTCAACATCAGCGGGCGCTGTGCGGTAGAAGACGGCAACGGCAATGCGATTGCGGGTTTTGTGGTGGAAGGGGAAGGCTCGTTAAATACCTTATTGCGCGGAGCGCGTACCACTAGTCAAGCCTTATCAGGCGAACTCGATCCTTGGTTAGAATTAGTGCAGATATATCCAGGCAGTTCACAGGCTGAGTTTTTAGCAAAAAATGATAATTGCCAGGATCAAGGGGAGTCTATCATGCTGAGCGCCCTACCCTCACATTTACAAGCGCGTGATTATCGTGATGCCTGCATCTTGCGTGATTTACCGGTGGGTATATTTACTGTATTGATGAAACCGAATGCTGAGCATGGCATCGGTGTGGTGAGTGTGGATGTGGTGGAGTAGTTGATGCTGTACTCTGCGCTCGCCCATGTGCAGAGTACACGCGCCTTAGCCGTTGAAACCTACATTAAAAAATAAAGGGAAAACTAAACAACCACTCGCTAAAGACGGGTGGGTTAGAGTGTTTGGCGGCTGAAAGCCGAGATACAGGACGGATAGCCCTGTTAATTTGGAGGTTCTTCACTTTCGGTTCTAAGATTATCATTTTCAGGACTGGACACTCTTCAAACAGCTTTCTTGCGCGATGCCCCTTTATTGTCCTAATCGCTAGTTAAAACTATGTACTTTAGTGCAAGGCTTTAGCTTTTATTCATAATTTAGCATCGCGTAGCGATTCATTATTTTAATCCGTGGTTGAGTTCATGGATTAAGGGCTTTCAGCCCGCAATATATACTATGGACTTTCAGTCCATAGTGGTTAATTTATCATTATATAGGATTAAAGAATAATACTTGATGAATTAATCAATGAGGACGACCCTCGTGACATTAAACGTGCTATGCCTACAAAGATATTTTTGTCGGGTTTAAACAGAGAAATGATGAGCCATGTTCTCAATGTAGGTGTTGATGTTGTCACGAAGTGGAATCGAGTCTATCGTGAACAAGGTGTAGAAGGTTGACTATTGGGATACATAGGCAGTGATGGGTATTTTACTGATGAAGATCGGAGCAGTATTCATCATTAGACTTGTCCAAGTCTAATGAATAAAAGTAAGTCTATTATAAACATCAGTTGGGTAATTTTCTTTTTTTACATAATCAGAAAAATCTCCTGAAAAAGAAAGCGCTTTAGTCATTATAGATGCCGCGTTAAATTCATTTAGCTCTAATAATTCATTGATGATGCTTTTATTTTCTGAAAAATCCACTTCAGTCATTTTTTTAAAATAGCACTGTCAACTGCTTTTTGTAAAAAAACTGACAATAGAAGTATCCTCACACTACTCTGCTTTCCAAGCCGCTTTCGAGTTTCTATTATAGTTACAATAGCCTCTTTCTTTTCAGCTAGAGTGTGTTCGGAAATATCAAGTAGTATTTTATAAGTTTCATGGCTTATGTTAGATATAGCATCTATTTTATTTTCCTCAGTCATCTCGTTCACGTTAAATGGGATTTCTGAAGAAACATAGCCTGAGTAATTTTTATATGAAAAAAGTATTAAAAATTAACCACTATGGACTGAAAGTCCATAGTATATAGCTAAATTACATCATTTATAGGCTTACGATATCTTCAAAGCCAAGATTGCCAGTCCTTCAAGGACTAGCAGCCTTAACAACTGATA
>JADGEH010000085.1 GCA_016744475.1 Thiotrichales bacterium
CAAAAGTTTATTTGAAAGCTTTGGTTCAGGTAAAGTATTTGATTTTTCTAAAATGAATATGTATGGGGAATTCGTATGAATGATGAAATATCCCTATATTATCTTTTCTAAAAGAAAGACTGTTCTTTACACAGGCTTAAGAGGCTCTTTTAAGTGAAAGCTGCGAAGGCCCAACGATCACATTCTCCTTGTTCACAGGCTTGTTCATAGCCTGCAAAAAAGCCGCGCTCCCAATTGTTGGCTTCAATTTCACTGTTGTAAGGATTGACGGGATCAGGCATCCCTCCATCTTCTAATCCCCCGTTTAATTCAGGATAGGTCAATCCCGCTTCATAACCATTGCGATAATAACTATCGCCTTCTTCAAATAACATCATCATAGTACCTCCTATAAAATTGAGGCTGCTTTATACCACTTAATGTTGACAAAGCTTTGACAAAGAAGACGGTGTATCACAAATAAAACGTTTAACGGTCTTTATGACGATACGCCAGGGTCATTAAAACTGCACCAAATAACAACATGGGGAGGGTTAAAATATGTCCCATCGTCAGCCAATCAAACGCTAAATAGCCAATATGGGCATCCGGCATACGAACAAATTCAATCAGAAAACGAAAAGCGCCATAGCCGATGAGAAATAAACCGGAGACGGCCATCATCGGGCGTGGCTTGCGGGCAAACCACCACAGCAAAAGAAATAAAACCACGCCTTCTAAAGCCAGTTCATACAATTGTGAAGGATGACGAGGTAGCTCATCAACATGCGAAAACACCATGCCCCAAGGTAATGTCGTGGGTGCGCCCCACAGTTCGCCGTTAATAAAGTTGCCTAGCCGTCCAAAACCCAATCCTATCGGCACTAAGGGGGCTAAGAAATCAGTGCTGGCAAAGAAGTGCTGTCCCTGTTTGCGGGAAAATAACGCCACTGCGAGCAATACGCCGAGCAAACCGCCATGAAACGCCATGCCGCCTTGCCACACTTTGAAAATGGCTAAAGGGTTTTCAATATAAGTGGGGAAGTTGTAAAACAAGACATAGCCTAAACGCCCTCCGAGTACCGCTCCCACTGCGACATAAAAGACCAAATCCCCGACTTGCTCTGGCGTGTAAGGCGAACCGGGTTGACGGGCGCGATATAGACCTAAGGCCCAGCCCGCGCTAAAGGCGCATAGGTACATGAGTCCATACCAATGGATTTTCAGCGGACCAAGTTGTAATAACACGGGATCGATGGTGGGGTACATCAACATGGGAAAATTCCTGTTTATGCTAAGATCAAAAAGCTGTATTTTCTGGACGCTCGGCGATGTTTTTCACCAGGCATCATGCCAAAACGCCCGCATTATACTTCGACCGCGCAACAAGTCTATTTTATACGGTGCGCTTGCCAATGCAGGATGGCATCGAAGATTTACTAGACTTGTTGCGAGGGGTCGGCATCGTAGCGAAAAGGTGTGGTTTTGAGGCGGTTTTTTCGGTTTTTTGAGACGAATAGCGGACTATTTATTGAGAAAAAGCGGAAAAACAGGCCAAAACCCACGCCTTTGCAGTCGATGGATACCCCTTGCAACAAGTCTACTTAACGTATCTGGTGTATGGAGGTCTTATGCGTACTCTTTATCGTCTTTTTATTCTGTTGTGTTTCAGTAGTGTGCCGATGTTCTCATGGGCGGCTCAAACCGCTCAAATTATAGCTGTGCAAGCAGAGGCTTGGGTCGTTCGAGGAGAAGCGAGTTACCCCGCCAAGGTCAATATGGCTTTACAAGCACAGGATCAAATTCGTACCGGGGCTAACTCACGAGTTATCGTGAAATTACCAGATGACAGCGTGGTGAAACTGGGGCAGTATGCGATTGTTAATTTGTCCAGTATTTTGCCCGCCGAAGAGAACCAAGGCGTTTTTTCTGCGGCACTTGAAGTGTTGCAAGGCGCTTTTCGCTTTACTTCTGAAAAACCTGCTCAACGTGATGTCAACATTAAAATCGGTAAAAGCATTACCGCTGGAATTCGGGGCACCGATCTGTGGGGTTCCGCCTGGTTAAATGCTCAAACCGTATTATGTTTGTTGGAAGGCCGAGTGGCTGTGAGTTCTGGTCAGGTGAATGCTGTGATGGATCAACCACTGGATTACTTTATTGTGCCAGAAGGTCAAACGCCCTTACCCGTGGGCCAGCTGCCCGAAGAGAAACTACAAGAATGGATCAAATGGACCGAACTGATGCCAGAGAAATAAACCTATCGCGCCATGTTCTTTGCTTGCATCCATCAACTGAATTACATGAGCAGTTGCGTAAGGATTGGCAGCATTATCCTGATATTTCTCTACATCATTTCACTCAAGCGGCCAGTGCTTTGCACTGGGTCGAGCAATTATCTCCCCAAGAAGATGCAGTCGCCGTTTTGCTCATTGCAGATCGCTTGCCCGACTTAGTGACTTCCAGCTTTTTGCAATATTTCAAAAATTATTCTAAAAACACGCAAACCCTTCTTTTAGGTCAAGACTTAAGCTTAAATGAACTGAGCTTAATCATTAATACCACTCATTTATTGCATCATTTCCCCAATAATGCTTCTTTGACAGCTTTGCATGAAAAATTGCATTTGGGCTTATTACGCCATGCTTCTTTAACTCACACGCATTTCACAGGAACAACCTCCGATACGCCGATAATGGGTGCCACCGCGCCTAAACGTATATTATTAGTCGATGACGTACCTAGTAATCTAATGATTCTTAAGTATTATTTGGATGCTGGGCAATATGAATTATTGACCGCACCCTCGGCAGCCGTGGCTTGGGAGATTTTGCAACACCAGCAACCGATTCACGCGGTCTTATTGGATGTGATGATGCCAGGAGAAGATGGTTTTAGTTTGACACAGCGCATTCGTCAGCATTGGCAGTTGCATCAACTGCCCGTGTTATTAATCAGCGCCCGCGGCGATGTCAGCACACGAGTCGCAGGCTTAGAAGCGGGAGCCAATGATTACTTAACTAAACCCGTCGAACGGCGCGAATTATTAGCGCGTCTGCACACCCATCTCAAATTACAGCATTTACAACAAGATGTGGCGCATCATCAGCACATCGAAGCCTTATTACGCCAAGCCAAAGACACCGCTGAAAGTGCCAATCAAGCTAAAAGCGTGTTTCTCGCCAATATGAGCCATGAATTACGCACGCCTCTCAATGGCATTTTAGGCTATGCGCAATTATTAGAGCGCGACAAAGGCTTACAAGATAAACACTATGATGCGGTGCAGATTATTCGACGCAGTGGTGAGCACTTACTCACTTTAATCAATGATGTGCTGGATTTAGCCAAAATCGAAGCGGGCAAGCTGGAATTGCACGTTGCTGAATGTCATGTGTCCATGTTACTCAATGATATTGCAGAATTATTTCGCTTGCGTGCGACGCAAAAAAGGCTGACATTTATCACCGATTGGCAGCCTCATGGCGCAGAGAAAGGCTTGCCTCTCGTGATCATGGCGGATGAAAAACGCCTACGCCAAATTTTGCTCAACCTGCTCAGCAATGCGGTGAATTACACGCAGCAAGGACACATCAAACTCAGCGTACAGCGTAGCGCGAACCTTTTGCATTTTGCGGTAGAAGACACTGGCATCGGCATTGAAGCAGAACAACTAGAACAAATCTTTCTGCCCTTCCAGCAACTCAAAAATGCCCATTTTCATAGCGAAGGCACGGGTTTGGGTTTAGCCATCACCCAGGTGCTAGTCAATATGATGGGCGGACAATTACAAGTGCGCAGTCGTCCAGGCCAAGGCAGCGTGTTTCATTTTTCAGCGCGTTTTCCAATGCCAACTGAAGCGCAGGACAATGAACCTGAGATCAATGCCGAGCAAGAGATCACGGGGTATCGTTCCACGCTAAAAGACCAGTCTCAGTTGTCCATCATGGTCGTCGATGATCGCTGGGAAAATCGTGCGCTCATGCAGCATTTATTGTCTCCATTGGGATTTATAATGACCGAGGCACAGGATGGTTTGGATGCCCTAGAAAAAGCCCGCAGCTTAGCCGATCAAGAACAAGTACCGGATGTAATTTTGATGGATTTGCGCATGCCTGGTTTAGATGGGATGCAATGCACACGTTTGTTACGCGCTGATCCACGCTTTGACAGCACGCAGATTATTGCCGTATCCGCCAGCGTATCGCCACACATTCGTTTTGAATGTCAAAGCAGTGGATGCAATGATTTTGTCAGTAAACCGATAAAAAACCAGTTATTGCTCAATACGTTAGAGCGTTTATGCCCGCTAGAATGGGAATGCGATAGCCAGCACGTCACGAACCCGCGCTCACCCTTAGCACCGTCCATAGATAAAATGGTGTTACCCGAACACAGCCAACTTGAATATTTATTAGAAGTTGCAGAAACCGGAGATATTCGCGCCATTATTGAAGCCGCGACCCAATTACATGAAAAAGCGCCTGACACCTCTGACTTTACGCGGCATATCAAGACCTTGGCTCACAAGTTTGAAACTAAAAAGTTGAAAAACTTATTACGCCATCATTTGGAGGGCGATTAAAGCTTAAGGTTTCTCATCAAAAGTCATCTTTTTGCATAGACTACAGCCCCTAAACCTCAATAATATCATTATAATAGCTTATGTCTTGTCTCCCCATCTCCCATCTTAAAGGCGTAGGCCCCCAGGTCGCGCAACGTTTGGAACGCTTAAATATTCACAGCGTTCATCAATTGCTCTGTCATTTACCTGTGCGTTATCAAGATCGTACCCGCGTGACTCCGATTCGTGATGTGCAAGAAGGCGAAGACGTGGTGATTGAAGCCATGGTGGAAGCGGCTGAAGTGAAACAAGGACGGCGGCGATCTTTGGTGGCTGTGCTGAATGATGGAACGGGTGCGGTGCAATTGCGCTTATTTCATTTTTCCTCTGCGCAGCAAAAATTACTCAGTCCCGGTGCACAGTTACGTTGTTTTGGTGAAGTCCGTGCGGGATTTAGCTGTTTAGAGCTGATTCATCCTGAATATCAGCGTTTGGATGAAGCGCAGTCCAACACGTTAGAGCAAGGTTTAATCCCCGTGTATCCCAGCACGGAAGGGCTGCATCAAAAAAATCTACGCAAATTAATGCAGCAAGCGTTGGGCTTGATACCTGAAGATATATTGCCTGAAGCCTTCATGCCATATCTCTCATTGCCAAACTTATCGAGTGCGGTGCATGAGTTACACACTCCAAGCCCTGATGCCGATATTCAACAGCTACTGAGCAAGCAGCATCCGGCGCGTCAACGCTTAGCCTTTGAGGAATTATTAGCCCAGCATTTAAGCCTGCGTCAATTGCGCACTCAAGTGGATACTCGCACGGCTCCGGTGTTTACAAATGCAGGATTGTGGCGGCAAACATTATTGCAAAATTTGAGTTTTCAACTGACTGAAGCGCAACATCGGGTGTATCAAGAGATTCGTCAAGATATGGCGCAAGCTCGCCCGATGCAGCGTTTGGTGCAAGGCGATGTCGGTTCGGGCAAAACGGTTATTGCCGCATTAGCCGCCTTACAAGCTTTGGAATCTGGCTATCAAGTTGCGGTGATGGCTCCGACGGAGTTACTCGCCGAGCAGCATTTTCGTACCTTTAGCACCTGGCTAGAACCATTGGGTCTTACCCCTGCGTGGTTGGTGGGTGGCTTAACGAAAAAGCAACGCGAACGCACCTTAAGCGATTTAGCCAGCGGTGCGGTGCCCTTGGTCGTGGGCACTCATGCTTTGTTTCAAGACACCGTGCAATTTATCAAGCTGGGTTTGGTGATTGTGGATGAGCAACACCGTTTTGGCGTGCATCAGCGCTTGGCTTTGCGCGATAAAGGCGCATTGGATAATACCCAGCGCCCGCATCAATTAATCATGACCGCCACGCCCATTCCTCGCACTTTAGCCATGACTGCTTATGCTGATCTGGACACGTCTGTTATTGATGAACTGCCACCAGGACGCACGCCCGTGACTACCGTGGTGATTCCCGATGCGCGTCGGGATGAAGTGATCACGCGCATTGCTCATGCTTGTGAACAAGGGCGGCAAGCCTATTGGGTGTGTACCTTGGTAGAAGAATCAGAAACCTTAGACAGCGAAGCGGCTGAAGCCACGGCTGAGTTGTTGCGCCAGTTATTACCGCAAGTGCGTATTGGGTTGGCTCATGGGCGCATGAAAGCGAAAGAAAAAGACGCGGTGATGCAAGCCTTTAAGACCAATGAACTCCATTTATTAGTCGCTACCACAGTGATTGAAGTGGGCGTTGATGTGCCCAACGCTAGTTTAATGATTATTGATAATGCCGAGCGTTTGGGCTTAGCACAATTGCATCAATTACGCGGTCGTGTGGGACGTGGTTCAGTGGATAGCTATTGCGTGTTGCTGTATCACCCGCCTTTATCCGAAACAGGCAGACAGCGCTTAGCGACGTTGCGTGAAACCCAGGATGGCTTTGTCATTGCACAACGTGATTTGGAGTTGCGCGGGCCCGGAGAAATATTGGGTACCCGGCAAACGGGTTTGAATCATTTAAGAGTGGCTGATTTACAAGAAGATCAGGCGTTGTTAGAGGAAGTGCCTGCGGTGGCAGAGCAGTTATTACGTGAGCAGCCACAAGTGGTGGCGCAGTTAATTGAACGTTGGGTGCAACAAGGTATGGAGTACGGTGAAGTATAGGTAAACTCTCCGTTTTTCATCGAGAGAGGTTCTACTCCACCAAGTCAGCGACTTGTAATAAATTAGCACCCGGTATTAACTTTTCATCTCGCAGTGTTTTTGGATTCACCCAAAAACGCACACGGCTTTTTTTAATATGAAACTGAATCATGCCACCACTATCTGTGAAATCATCAATACTACTCACAGTCAGCACCGGTTTACCTTTCACTTGCATCAAAACCTGATAAACATAGCTTTCTTCTGAATCTGTAATATACAACAGATGACAAGCATCAATATCGTCTCCCCGTTGTAAATAAACAACTTCTTGCTGATGAACGTGTTTTTCCACATGTTTGTTGTAAGCTTGCACTAAAACATCTAAAGCTTCATCAAAAGGGTTATCACCCAGTACACATAAATACATAAATCCATCATGTTCTTTAAAGGCTTCATCAGGCCATTTAATAAAGGCAGTAAAACCATTAATGTAACGCGCTTTAATGTGATATTCCTTGAAGGCAGTAATATCGGCATGAATAACATTTGCGGTAAAAATACACAACAGACTACTCATCCCAAGAATAGCGAGATGTTGAATCCATTTTTTTGTTAAAAGGGAGTGTGATCGCATGGTGAGTTCCTGTAGAGAAATACGGAATACACCGCATTTCTCTACTCAACTAAAGTTAGAACTTGTAGCGATATTCTACAAAATAAAACCGCCCAGCCCCGGGTAAATCGTTGGGGATATTAACGTCAGTACTTCCTCCACTAGGACTTGGAGATGGATAACGAATATCTTCATCAAATACATTGCGCACACCTATCGCAAAATTACTCTGACCCGCACGAATATCTTTGCGGCGTAACATTAAATCAACAGTGGTATAGCCAGATAAGTCGGGACGCGGATCAGAGGGTTCACGAGACCTATCACCCACCCAATTGACTTGTCCATCGACATACCACAATGAACCGAGCAAGAGATCACCGCGTAAATAAGCCACTTGCTGTGAACCATAGGGTAAACTATCACCATTATCATCTTCTGAATTTTGATAGCTATAGTTAAACAGTAAGCTAGATCGACTACTGGTTTTCCACCGCATTTCAAACTCAGCACCTTTCCCTTTCCAAGAAGCGGCATTAGCATAAGAAAATGTGTTTCCATCTTGTGGTATAAGGATTATTTTATCTTCAAGTTCATAGTTAAATACATTCAAAGCAAGATGTAGCGAACTTGTTACACGATAATCAAAAGCCACTTCCATGGTTTCAATTTTTTCTGGGTCTAAGTTAGGATTGCCCAATGAAACAGGATTATTTTGCTGATATAGCTCCTGAAAGCCAGGAGCACGAAACGCGCGACCATATAGTAACTTAACAATCCAGTCAGTATGAGGTTCCCAGACTAAACCGATACGAGGATTGATGGTGCTCCCAAAATCAGAATAATTATCATATCTCACACCACTGGTTAATTCCCATTGTGAGTTAATCGTCCAAGTATCTTGTATAAAGACATAACCATTGTTTCTATAGGACTCTGGTGTGGAAATAGCGGAAGTATCGCCTACTTGAACAAATTCAGTGGGTGATATATTTTCTCCAGTGAAAGGGTTAACACCAAAGTTTCTGAGTTCCTTCACTTCATATAAGTCATGTTCAGCATAACCAATGCCCACTCTGATTAAATGTTGGTTTAAACCCCGGTAAAAACCAGATAAGGAAAAGCTTGTTTGAAGCTCTGTTCCTTCAGGCTTGCCAATAAAACCGATAGGGTAGGCTCCACCAAAAGCCCCTGGAGGATACACCATAAGGTCAGCACCCCATTCCAAACTTAAATAACTCAGTTGAGCATCGACCCCCCAATTTTTACTAAAAGCGGCATTACTATAGGTCAGATCGACATTGATGGATTCTTCATATTCTGGCGTATGAGGGTCTAATGATTGAGCGATACCAGCCCCTGTTCCCATATCATTGCCTTTATGTAAGCCTGTACGAAAACGCCAATGTTGTTTGGCCACATCTAAACGCACGTCATAACCCGTGATTTCAGAACCATAAGGCCCTGGTGCTAAAGAAGCTTCAGTGCCAAACATTTGATCAAAAACGGTTTGTGCATCGCTCTCTATCGTGCGCTGATGTCCATCCGTATTTTCTAGGTTTAACATGGCAGTGATATCAAAACCATGACGCTGTGATCCATGCACTAACCAAGCGTCTTGAGTATTATTGTTACCGATCCGTATGCCTACTTCCGTGCCATCAATATCTTGTGTTGTTTTGCTCACGATATTGACCACTCCAGCAAAAGCATCTGCGCCATATACCGCAGAACCAGGGCCGCGAATAATTTCAATTCGAGAAATTTGACTAACAGGAAAGCTTGCCCATGAAGGTGCTTTGCCACCATTGCGGGCATTGTTGATGCGAATACCATTGAGCAATACTAAAACACCTTCATTAGAACTAGCGTAAATACCACGAACATTGTAGCGCTCTTCATTATTGTAATAATAATGAACGAGCAAGCCTGGTACTGTTTGCAAAGCATCTTCTAAGGTTCTAGCTCCCATTGCTTCAATATCTTGTGCAGTAATCACAGAAGTCACAGCGGGTGCTCGCTCAATGGATTGCTTAATACCACTGGCCACATCTGTACTGCGTTTTCTAACTAAACCATCAAAAATATCGAACGTATCATCTAAGGACACTTCAACCTCTTGTAGCTGTTCAAAATCTAAGTCAGCCAGATATTCCATGGCTTCAAGGTATTCCTCTTCTTCCGCAGACAATGTCGCCGCTTGAAGAGGGACAATAGACAAACACCCCAGTAAAATACCCGTGTACATTTTCCACATATTATTCATATTTAATATCCTTTCTCTTTTCACGGTGTTCATTTAGAGGCTACATCAGCGACGCGCAATAAATTAGCATCTATTTTCAAACCCTCATCACGCAAAGTATGTGGGTCTACTAGAAAGCGTACTTTATTGTCGCGTACATAAAATTGAATCATACCGCCGTGTTCTACAAAGCGGGTCAGACTACTGACGGTTAATATTGATTTGCCTTTAAGCTGTGAAAGCACTTGATAAACATAACTTTCTTCAAAATCACTAAAATATAATAAATGACAATGGCTGACATCGTCACCACGGCGTAGATAATGGATTTTTTGGGGGTGGGATTTGCGGGTTTTTCTTGAGCTACGTTTGCGAACTAAAATATCCAGTGCTCGTCCAAACGGGTTATCACCTAAAACACAGAGGTTTAAAGATTCACTGGTGCTCTCAAAGGTACCTGTTGGCCATTCAACAAACAAAGTAAAACCATCGAGATAGCGGGCTTTAAGTTGATGTTCTTTAATGTGTGGGGTGGCTGCATGAACACCGGAAAAAGACAATGCGCCGAGGAGTGTGGCGCACAGGGTATTACGACACCACCGTCTGGCGGTGATAAAGCGAGGATTTAATCGCATGTGTTTTCCTTATTGATTCAGCGCAAAAATATGGAGCGCTAGTTCCAACCAAAGGAGCCTCCCTCAGCAACGATCACCGTTTACTGACTGTGTTACATCACAGCACAAAGCCTTCAGATGTCATGGTTTGGTTCATCTGAAATGAGGCGATTCTAATGTCGCCTTCATTGGCCAGGGAGGGATTCCGATTTCATTCATTAAATGAAATAAAGGGTCAGAGACACCTTCTATCTCGTTACAACAGTACATCATAAAGCCAACGGCTATTTGGTGCCAGATATAAAAATATGAACTCCAGAGCCATGGCATTAAATCAAGCATTGGTACAGAGACTACAATCATCAGTTATCTGATATTTTTCAGGATGCTATCGTCCATTGATGTGATGAGAGATAACACCGCTTAGAATATTAAGGACTCTGATTGAGGTGTGCTGTAGCCATAAGCATAGCGCCAAAAAAGGTATGGATCGTGGTCTACAAAGATCACGTAGCCTCGACAAAGACAAAGGTAAACAGTGGATGTGCAACAAATCCAAGGCATCCAGAAAGCTTTAATAGGTTAAAGCGGGATACCTTGTGTAAATGGGGAAGGGTTATCAGAATGTGCTTAGAATTTCCGCGAAGGCGGCGTATCTGCGTTGTTTTCTTGCGCTTGTTCTTTAGTGTGTAGTTTTTCTTTTAACTGGGATAGGCGTTCAGCACTTAAAGAGACGTTATGATGGTTCTGCATGACCAAACTGCCTTGATTAATCAATTGTAATTGATAGTAAAAAAAGCCCGCGCCTCCAACAATCATCAGCAATGCCACCACCAGAATAATCACTAAAGATTTTGGTGTGCCTTGGCTAGGCGCTAACGTATGGGCATCAGTGCGATCAGTGACTCGATCAACGGGTACAAAGCCTGCGCATTGGGCGCATTTAAACCCGGTTTTACCGATGGGTATCTGCTGTGGCTCAATATCATATTCAGCTTTGCACTCTATATTGGGACATACCACCCTCATAATTTTACCCCTCTATCTATTTATTTATTGGTTTTCCAACTGTTCACGCACGCTGTGCAGACAACGCGACCAAGCACTGTTGACTTCTGAAAAGACGATAAAGAAAGGATTCAGCAAAGAATCCTTGGTGTTGTAACGTAATGCATGCAAGTCTAATCCGGTTAAATGTCCGCCTGCTTGTTCTACCACGCACTGTGCTGCGGCTGTATCCCATTCTGAAGTTAAACCTAAGCGAGGATATAAATCAGCCTTGCCTTCTGCAACTAAACAAATTTTTAATGAACTGCCGATGCTAGTCACTTCAGTATCATCGCCTAAACACGCGATAAATTGTTGTAAGGCTTCACTACCGTGAGAACGACTGCCCGTTAGCTTAAAACCCGCATCAGGACAGGTTCGCACACGAATCGCTTCAGAGGCTTGATGGGGTTGGCGTTTATATGAGCCAGTGCCCTCGGCAGCATAATAAACCACGCCTGAAACAGGCACATACACCACGCCAAGCACGGGTTGATGGTGTTTAATTAAAGCGATATTGACGGTGAACTCGCCATTGCGCTTGATAAATTCTTTGGTGCCATCGAGAGGGTCTACCAGCCAGTAAGAATCCCATTGCTGACGTTTGGCAAAGGGCAAGCTGGCATCTTCTTCGGATAAGACGGGATATTCCGGTGTGAGCTTTTGTAAGCCTTCAACAATAATGTGATGTGATGCTTGATCAGCTAAAGTGAGCGGAGATTCATCGTGTTTTTCTTGTACGGCAAAATCATCTGAAGCATACACTTGCAAAATAGCTTCACTGGCTTCGTGTGCCAGTGCAATCACATCATCCAGCAATAATTCATAATGCTGTTCCATTATTTTCTCCTTGAGGACTTAAATAGACTTGTCGCAGGTCTAATCTTGGGCGCGTTGCGAACATCCGCAATGCGCCATCCTAGGGCTAGACATTCAACCTGTCAATTGTGATAGAATTTGTAATAAATCGTTTGGTACGCAATGTTCTGAACGGGCCGTGAGCGCAGTGTTGACTAAGGCTTCAGGTGTTTTTAGCGATGGCAGCACTTGCTCTATAAACCAACGAATCACAACATCTTGTTGCCATTGCGGGTCTTCACTGAGCAAATACAATGCCGCTAAAGATTCTTCGACTTCTCCGACACATTCAAACGGTTTATGTGCCTGCCAACCAATGAGCGCAGAAAAGCCTGCAATCTGTGCTGTTTTATCTAATAAATTGTCTGAAAAAATCTCTAATAATGTAGCTTTAGGTAAAAACGGTGCCAGGGCAAGGAAAACAAAACGGCATTTGGGGCAATCTAAACACCAATTACCTTGATGTTTCACTGCTTTTTGCAATGCATAATTGCGATTACAACTGGAAAAATAAGGAAAATATTGCGGATAACGGCTGAAGTGGCGGGTAATTCCTAGTTCTGATAACGGTCTTAATAAAGAGAAATAACGAAACCCCGGTAACATTGCTTGAAAGGCCTGTGCTAAGCGCTGTTCAAAATCCAGGCTTTTGCTGTATTGATGATTAATCTCTACCCCTTCCTGCATGACATTCCCCACATTGGCAGAACGTTCGTTCGACATCACCACGGTATCAAAACCATACAGTACGGCAGCGGCAGCTAGAATATACGCAATAATGGCCGTAATCGGCACATGCCCGTTGTATGCCCCCTGTTGATTTAACTCAAATAAGTGTTTTGATAAACGGCGCTGCACACAAATGTGGGGCAGACCGCTACAGGCCACCACATCGGCAATAATGCGTGGTTTGCCCACCGAAAACAGTTGAATCGGCACGCCTGCGGCTTTCAAGGCTTCGATGCTGACGATGGAATCCTTTCCGCCGCCGACAGGTACCACCATACGCTGCGGCAAAGGTTCAACGGGAAGGGCGGGCACAGGCGTGTTTTGCGTGACAGGAAAGCGTATGCGATGTTGTAAGGACAACTGGTTTTGATAGGCAAATTCACCTAAACCATGTTGATATAAATGCTCTAAAAAAGCCGCCGTGTCTGCATCCAGCGCACCGCTTTCAACGCGAATCTCAGCCGGGACAGCAGTTTTGTAATAGCTAATCCCCGCCACCCAATGCAGGTGTTTTAAAACCCGATCAAGCTGCGCCATACGGGCGGCGGATAAAGGCAAAATAGCGCCGGGGAAATCTAAAGTTTCAGTAAAAAAGTGAACGTCATCCAGCGCATAATGCAGCAACACCTGCGCATTATCAGGATTGAATTCATAATTGACAAAACGAAAGCTTTGAATCGTCTCCGGCTTAAAAGTCATCATCGAGTCCTAACGCCCGACGGCTTTGCGCGCCGTTGGACGCTTAAAGCCACGTTGCTCTTCTTGAGGACTGCCATCAACACTTTGAATTGTCGCTGAAGATAAAAAGTTAGTATTAAAGTTGACATCAAAATTAATGCTGTTGTACTCGCGGTTGACCGTCAAACGCTTAGGACGAGACAGCAGCGGATAAGCCCCGCAGGATTCCCCTTCATCGCAAATAAAGCCATCGTTATCATTGTCGCTGCCCGTAATAATCAGATAATCACCGATAGGCACATTGAAAAAGGTGTAGCTGTATTCACCGTTGACGGGTTTAATCTTGTCCTCCAACACGCTTTCCAAAGTGTCAGGATTCACCAGCAGCGCAAATTGATGTCCAGCGTCGCCGCTGAGCTGGCTTTGTGAAACCTGCCAAATCACCGGAATATCCACGCTATTAGCATCGCTAACAAAGCGGATGGTGGCAGAATAAGTGCCTGCATTTAAGCCCTCACTATTCAGCGCCACGCTATAAGTGCCTAAACCCGTATTGTCTACCGTCACTGGAGTCAGCGTTAAACGCCGACCGCTATCTTCCTGAATTTGTGATACTTTCAAGCTGCGCCCGTCAACATTGCTGACATTCAGCATCAAATTACGTGGACTAATGCCGCTGCTGCTAGAGCCAAAATTTAAAGCTTGAGGCGTGACCTGCAATTTAGCCGCAGGTTCAGGCACAGTGCCGCTGCTACCCTGTAATTCGCTGGCAGCCACCACCGCTGCATAAGCATCCAATAAACCATAGCCAAAATCATTATCCCGTCCGCGAGTCCCCAAATCTTGCGTGATGCGCTGATTGCTCAGCAAAGCATCGACTTGCAAAGGCGTAATCCCAGGGTTTACCGCTCGCATCAATGACAACACACCCGCAACATGCGGGGTCGCCATCGAAGTGCCAAATGAAGGCGCAAATACATTGCGTATAAAGCCATTGCTATCATCGCCAATGGTGCTCACCACCGCATCGATCACACCATCGCCATTCACATCCAAATTGCTCCCGCCAGGAGCCGTAATATCCACCGTGCGATTGTGGTTAGAATAATTGGCACGTTGACGGTTAATATCGACGGCGGCAACAGAAATCACCCCGTCTAAACCGCCGGGATAACTTACCGTGCTATTGCCATCATTACCCGCCGCTGCGACGATAATGCAACCCTGTGCGCGAGCACGAGTAATGACGTTTTGAAAGGTAGAAATAATGCTAGGGCCGCCGAGACTCAGATTAATAATATCCGCCCGTTGATCCGGCACCTTGCCAGAATCATTGCTCAAGCCTGCTGCAAACCGCACAGCCTGCTCAATGTCATAATCAGAGCCATTCCCACCCTTGCCCAACACGCGCAAAGGCATGATTTTAGTCTTCCAACCAATGCCCGCGACACCATCGCCATTATTGCTCAACGCACCAATAGTGCCCGCGACATGCGTACCATGAAAACTACTGCCCTGTGCCAAACCGGGAGAATCCCCCGGATCATCAGGATTAAAATCAATGCCATCGCCATCCAAAGCAATATTGCGATCACGCACAAAGTCATAACCGCTGACCAGCTTGCCGCGTAAATCGGGATGATTTAACAGCACGCCCGTGTCTGCTACCGCCACAATCACCGTCTCGCTGCCTTGAGTAATATCCCAAGCTTGCGGCAACTTAATTTGCGGGTAATGCCATTGGTAACGATACAGCGGATCATTCGGTACAGCCGTGGCGCTTAAAATGTAATTAGGCGCTGCGGTATCAATATCTGCACGCGCTTGCAAGGCTTTGACGGCTAACAACGTTTGATACTTCTGCTGTAATTCATCGCTGGCAAAACTTAAATTATTACCCTCCAGCGCTTGTGTAGAAAAATGGCTCATATCATTGATGTCAAACAACATGCGCCGATCAGGTTCACCCGCCACTTGCATCAGGCCCAGCGTAGACAAGGCTGAAAAAGATTGGCTAGAAAACACATCCTGTTTGAAATTAACCGTGACTTCACCAGGAATAAAAGGATCGCTTAAACGCATCCCCGCCGATTGCAGCCCCGTGCTTTGCCCAACGCTCAGCACATAATTAGAACCGCCCTTAAAAGCCTGCACCTGAATCACATAACGCCCAGCATTAAAGACCTGTAACGACTCCACCTGACTGCGGTTCGTAGAAGCATCGACCACCTGTCCGTTGGTATTTAACAACAGCAGTTCTAAGTCGTTTCTATCTAAATCGGTTTCTGCCATAAACAGAATAATTTGCTCATTGTTACGCAAATCCACCACATAAGAATCGGCGACATCCCCCGCAAGGCTCGAACGTCCATTACTGCCCTGGTTAGGTTGATTCACATAACCCCCCAGCAATACCGGGTTAGGAATAGACTGCACCTGGCTATCATTGCTGACAAAATCAGCATTAAAATCATTCACATCGCTATCCACGACCGTGTTGCTCGGCACATAAATCTTACCGCCCAGCGAATAACCGCTGACCGGAATGCTCTGCGGGTTTGTGCTGCCATCACTACCACCACAGCCCTGTAACAGGTTGAACAATAAAAACAAATAGGTGAAAGTCAGTAATTTTTTCAGCATACAATGGCACTCCGAAAGTGGTTTGCAAATAGAGGTGCCGCTAGACATCGACCACGAAATCCCTCTAAATAAAAAACGCATTATAAGGAAGCACCGTTCAATCTGCCTACTTGATTACTCGCTAAGGTGTATTCGAGACTGCGGTTGTCGTAGTTTTATAGGGTTTGCACCGCGTGTTTTTTGCGGTGCGAACGTGCGGGGGAGCATGAGGTTATCGTTTGCGTGCGCACCGAAAAGAAAGTGCGCACCCTACCTGACTCAAAAATCCAAAGGACTCCGAGCCTCTTTCAAGGTCTGGCTTTGCAAGGTATGGGTATAAATCATCGTGGTTTTCACACTGCTGTGCCCAAGCAGCTCCTGAATTGTGCGAATATCATAATTCGCCTGCAACAAATGACTGGCAAAGCTATGCCGAAAAGTATGTGCCGTGGCGCGTTTACTAATCATCGCCCGCGACACCGCCCCTTTAATCGCCTTTTGCACATGCGACTCATGAAAATGATAACGCCGCCACTCATTAGCCTTTTCGACAAAAGTTAAAGTTTTCGCAGGAAACAACCACTGCCAAGGAAACTCTCGCGCTGCTTGTGGATATTTACGCTCCAAAGCCTCAGGCAAAAACACGCCGTTAAAACTGGCCGCTATATCCTCTTGATACAAGCGCTTAACCCGCTCCAACTGCGCTTTTAATGCTGGCACTAAGCTCACAGGCAAAGGCACGGTTCTCGACTTTTTGCCCTTACCGTCATGTACACGGATTTTTAAAGCCTCAAAATTCAAATCCTGCACCTGCAATTTCAAACATTCAAACAAACGCAAACCACAGCCATACAACAGCTTGACAATTAAATCATGCGGTGGGCGCAACTTAGCCATCACACAATCAATCTCCTCACGCGATAACACCACCGGAATGGTCTGACGACGCTTCGCTCGCACCACACCTTCAATCTGCTCGAATTCCTTTTCCAACACATGCCGAAACAAAAACAACAAGGCATTGAACGCTTGGTTTTGACTCGATGCCGAGACTTTTCGCGTCACGGCTAAATCGGATAAAAAGTTTTTAACATCGCCCATATCCAATAAATTAGGTTCTTTACTTTGCGTAAAGGTCTGAAATTTACGCACCCAAGACCGATACGAAGACAAGGTTTTTGGCGAATAATGCCGCGCCTCAATGGCTTGCAACAAGGTATCAAATACCCAAACCCAGCTGGCATTTTTCAAAATAGGCGCAGCTTGATAAGGTGCTGAAGGCTCAGCGACCTGCGGTGTTTCTGATAAATCCTGAACATTAATTGATTTCATCAAAGCATAATACAAAGAAATCGCATGGTGCGCCTGCCGCCGTAAAGTCTCAGATTGCCCTTCACTCTCCAGTTTCTGATTAAACTTTGAAAAATTTTGTTTATCACGCAAATCAAGATGGTATTTAGTACAAAAATCACGGTAATAGCGCAACCATTTTTTATAATGCCCTTGCTCAGCAACAGCTATTTCTTGCTGGTTTAACCAACGTTCATAAGCAACAGCCAAAGCTTTAGGAATCTCTAACACGGCACTGTATCCAGATATGAATAACAAGAATTTTGGAATGATATCCAGTTAGAAAAGTATCAATATATACCCTTGATTGTCAAATTTTGGAGGCGTATAGTATGGATATTCGGATCGGGTTAACCGCTAGTTAGAAACAGGAAACATGGAGGAGACTTCTTTATGAAACGTAATAAGTTTTTGAAAACAATTACCCCTTTTGCATTTAGGGTCGCTATAGTAGTATTTTTCATCACCACTATCTTGAGTGGGTGTGTTTCTGAAAAAATATCGATGATCAAGGATACATATCAAGATGTAGTTCAAAAAAATTCAAAAAGGAGTATAAAAACAGAAAATCAAGAAATAGGTTGCAAGGCGAAAAATAAAGATATTTCTGGAAAATACTCTGCTGAATGCCAAAATGGCTTAGCTCACAGGCAGGAAATTTCAAGGGATAAAGATGAGGAAAAGGAAAATATAAATAGTAACGATATTTCATCATCGCTATTTGGAATGAAGATTGGTACACCCCGTAAAATTTTTGAAAAAACCTACGCTTTGGTATACAACAGTAAAAAACGAGGTTTTGAGCTAAGTCGAGCATCAGTTAAGAAATTAAATAGAAAATTTAATTTTCCTACTAGCTCTGAAATACAAAGCGTGTATCTCCATTTTTCAGGTAAATATAAAAAAACTAGGGGAGGTGGTGTTTATCAAAATTATACATTTGATGAAAATAGATTATGGAGTATTTTGGTTATCTTGCCAAAAGACTCTCATGGCTCTGTAAAAGACTTGTTTACTAAACAAATGAAAAGAGGGCCTAATGTTGTTGAGGCTCTTACTAATTATTGGGATGTTTCTACAAAAATTGGTAAGGCAGTATATAAAGGTCGGCTTGGTATAGGTCATATTCCTTTTGGATCAAATAAGGCGGGTAGTATAGCCAAGTTGATTTACAGATCATATCCTGACGACTTGGTTTCTAAGCTAAACACAAGAGTTTGGGAGCAGAAAAAGGCACAAGAAGAAAGAAAAAAGCAGGAATCTAGAAAAAAATATGAAAATATCAAGCTAAATTAATGCCTCGATACCAAGCTCTGTGTGGTGAGCCTGTGTTCGGGGTGCATTCCAAAATTTTAAAGATACCCATAAAAACGTTCTAACGTGACGTTGCACCTGACGCTTTGCCGCCGCGCTTTTTTGCCGAGGCTTTTGAATTCGCACGGCGGCAACTCGTAAGGCGGATAAGGCGCGTCTTTTTGCGCCGTCATGCGACATTTGGGGATTTTATGATGGCGGATGACGGCGCAAAAAGACGCGCCTATCCGCCCTACACGAGCTACACGAGCTACACGAGCTACACGAGCTGGTCATCTCGCCCAACATTAACTTAGGAAACAAAATATGGAATTTATCAGGTATATTTCATTAATTGGAATGTTATTGTGGAGTTTAGTCCATATATTGATTTCCCCCTACTTTCTGGATAAAGAAATGTTTATCCATGCAATTGTAATAATTGTTTGGGGTGAAATTTTACTTATATTGGCTCATCATGCATCTGAAGGCACATGGTTTAGAAAAAAAATAGTCTCAATAAATACAGTATACGCACTAATCTATTTGCTTTTAGCGTTCCTATATTATAGCGAGAACAACCAAGGTTATACCTCTTTTGTTCTTTTCCTTATAGGCATTGCTAAGTTAGTAATTTCACTTATTTATCGTGATGAATGGACAACTATAGTCTTATTTGTGTTATGCGGTATTTCCGGGGCTATCCAAAGCGCACTATTGCTCTCACAGAATTCATTCATACCATACACAAACCTATTTCCATTTCTAAAATTAAGCCTTATTCCTGTAGCAGTTGATATTGTATTGTTTGGCTTATCTGTTTGGTTAGCCATAGTCATAATTAATGAAAGGCTAATGCCATCAATTATTTTAATGTTATTGTTCCTTGTTTTCGGTATTGCTTTAATAGGTGCTGGAACATGGAGTGCGTATGTTGGTCTTAGCTGGTTGATATCAGGACTTATTTTAGGGAAAGGAGTTGTTTCCATATCTGTTCCAGCTTTCAAAAGGTAATGGATTATGAATGTTGTACAAATAGAAATATTTATCTTCTTAGTCGTTTTTATTATACTGTCAGTTGTTACTTTTTTTGTATTAAAAAAGAAAAACAATAATCAAAACGATAAAAAACCTAACGCCCCAACCATCAAAAAACCGCCTCAAGTTGAAGTTTCGGGTTTGTGTGTCGGTGGAATTAAATTATTTATAGGTTCACTAAAGAGCGCCTTAATTTTAATTCCAGCATTTATCTTGTTTTCATTTGTTTTCGCTATCGTTTTCATCCTAACAAATTTTGCATTTTGTTCACTACTGAAAATTGGCCTAACATGCGCATAAACTCGGACCCGAAAAAGCGGCACGCCTTTCGCTGCGCTACAGACGCACCACTTTTTCGGTCCGGTTATGCTTGACGTTAGTCTGGTAGGGTAGTCGAAATTCCGTCCAATAAACCTTGACTTGGCACGAAACTAATACGGCATTTTGCCCTATTGCCGTCCCCAAAAATCCCCTTGTGGCGTATTCAATACGCACTGATAGGTGTCATTATCCAGATTCAAAATCCCAGGGCGCAAGGTGCTGGGCAACACTTGGATGTCGTAAATTTCTTCGCAGGTGTTCAAATAGCGCAAATGCCCGACGATGTGTCCGCTGGGTAAATGTAGTGCGACG
>JADGEH010000007.1 GCA_016744475.1 Thiotrichales bacterium
GGTGGCACCAGCGATGCGAAGGGTTTTGGTTCGCATCGCGGGTGTTGCCAAGACACAATGTATTGGCCGTATAGTCATGGGGGAAGGCAGTGGCCGTAGTAGCGGAGTGCGAAGGTGACTGGGTGATACCGGACGTGTCGGGGCACCAAAATAGCGTCTCGCGCCCACTTAAGACGTTCTAAGGACAAGGATGTCCGGTAAACACCTCTTAAACGATGCGAGACACCACAATAAAATGTTTGTGTGGTGTCTGTTTGAATAAAAAATCAACATCCAACTTAGTAAACCAGTCATCAGTCAGAGACTATAGCAAGATGACATCAGTTATTAAGACTGGCAGTCTTGGGTTTAGCTATAAGTAGGTAGGCAAAAATTCACTAACAAAAATTTACCTTAATATCTGTTCCTATGCAAAATCACACGCTATACGCCCTGGTTTTATTCAGCTTTCACCCCTAATTCACGACCAAAAACGTCTTTTTTTCTTTTCGCTCACTACAATAATTACGGGTTGTGCACTGGCATCAATGCTACCACTGCTTTGTAATTCAGCAACACAAGCTTGCACTTCATCTAACAAACCTCCTGAATGGCCTTTTCTCAATGCTTTAACACGTTTTGATTTATGTTTACCTAAATCAATTAAAATCGGTGCTTGGGTTTCACCGGTGTCTTTTTCTTCAATGCTCATAAGATGTTCCTTTTAGCGCAGTAGGGGCAATTTCAAAACTTTAAGCTGTTTTTTGGCAGCACGATAACTATTGTAATTTAAGTCACGTAACCAACCATCTTTTTTCTTACGCTTAGATTTGTCATGACGTTGTAAATAGATTTTCACTGATTTTTGCTGAGCTTTACCCAGTTTACGAATGGTTTTATCTAATGGCTTGAGTAATGCTGAGGTTTTCTTTTTTTTCTTTTTTGGCGCTTTATACAACAAGGTCGTTTGACCTGCTGGAGTGAGAACCGTGATACGGCGGATGGAACGGCTTAATCTCAGTTGCATGATATTCTCCTTAGACTACGTTGTGGGTTTGCTATAAATCTAAGCATATTTGCCATTAGCCTAGATGATATTTTTGAATCTTTCCCAACCACTAGAGACTTCCATTTGCATTAAAACTAATGGGAGCTTGACATTATTATCAACAGACGCTGTTTTACTTGCCAATACGGTGGCACCGATAATACGCTGATAAACCTTGACATGTTTTTGATTAAAAACAAAAAGACAAAGATCATAGCCTTTTTCTTGTGCGGTACGAAATGTTTCTTTGATAAGTTCAAGCACTAAACGGCGGTTGTAACGATATTCTTGAGTGGTGGCGATGCGCCAAGTCGCGCATAGATTGCCATTAAAATGCGCCCGAACATGGTCGGTTTCTGCTTTAAAGTAAACATCGGTATATAACCCCTGCGAGCCATCTAATGTGAGTGATACTGTGCCGACAATATGCTGATTTTTTTCTGCAATAATAATTGTTGTTTGCGGAATAGTATCCAGATGTGGGTAGCTGATAATTTTTCCATCTGCGCGAGGTAAAATATCGCCTACCGCAACCAAGCTGTCGTGGGTAAGGCGATAGACTTCATCCATACGGGATATATCTGTTAACCGGTTGATAATATAGTCTACAGCCATTTTGCTTACATCTCTCCTTACCGTTGTTTTTCCAGATAAAAGATTACAAATTGCTTTGTATCCAATGATCGCCAGAACGCATATTTTTAGCTAATGTGTGCAGATGGTAGTGCATGGCACAGGTGACGATAAAGTATAACCAGAGTGCCGGATTAAACTGTTTGAACATGAGGTGTTTAAAGTGCTTACGATACACAGCGACCATACTGCGATCCGGCAAAGAACGCATTAAGTGGTGATAAAACAAGAAGGTTTTAAGCATAAATCCACTTTGCGCTTTGACATATTGCCAGGGATGTTTTTTCCAATACGGTTTTCGCCCGCGCCCAAAATCAAGCTTACCTTCAATAAATAGCGCTTCGATGCGCCCAAAAAAAGCATCGGGTTCATACAATGCATTCATCACATCAATGTAACCATCGCGCAGTTCTTCTCGACTGAGTAATTTGGGAATCACATTCGTGCCAAATTCATTCATATCACGCAAATCTAAACGTTCTTCTTCAGCAAGTCGTTTATACAAGGGGGTGCGCGGAATGGCATGGAGCATACCAATACCGGCAATAGGGATGCGCGCTTCTTTAATGAATTCTTTTTGTGCGGCAAAAATACTCGTATCATCATGATCAAAGCCCAAAATCATGCCGCATGTGACTTCCATACCGGCATCTTGAATTTTTATCACTTGTTCAGTCATTGATAATGCGCTTTTGATATTTTGATTTTTGCGGGTTTCTTTTAATGAATCTGCATTGGGTGATTCAATACCAATGAATACTTTGGTGATATTAGCTTCAACCATCAATTGCATGAGTTCATCATCCTTGGATAAATCCAGGGATACTTCGGTAAAAAAAGTAAAAGGGAAACCGTGTTTCCATTGATAGGCGATGACTTCTTTGAGTAGTAGTTTGATGGCTTTTTTATTGCCAATAAAGTTATCATCCACAATGAATACGCGAAGAAAATCTTTAGTGCGCAATGCATCCAGCTCATTAATGATTTGTTGCGCATTCTTGAGTCGCGGTTTGCGTCCAAAGGTCACGATAATATCGCAAAACTCGCATAAAAATGGGCAGCCTCTGGAAAACTGTATGCTGCCGTTGATGTAATGTTTGGCTTTCAATAAATCGGTACGAGGTACAGGAATACTAGTCATGTCAGTGGGTTCTGTTTGCTCGTAGCGTTTTTGATGCGTCCCCTGTTTCCAATCGAGCAAAAACTGCGGCCATGTTCGTTCAGCTTCACCAATAAAAATGGCATCGCATAGTCCATCAAAATAATCTTGTTTAACTGTGACCCAAGGGCCTCCCACTACAGTAAAGATATGGCGTTTTTTCAGTTCATTGAGAATTTCCACCATGCGGAAACGCTGTACACTCATGCCGGTCAGCCCAACTAAATCTGCTTTTGCAACACGTTCAAAATCAATCTCTTCAATATTTTCATCAATCAAGGTGATCTGATGTTCTTCTGGGGTGAGCGCTGCGAGTAATGGAAGTGCCGCTGTTGGCATATTGGAACTTTTGCCTAAAAAGGGTAAGGCATACTCCATTCCCCAAAATGAAATACCAAATTTCGGATTAATCAGCACAATATCAGCCATTAGGTTTTCCTCATGATTTGAGCCACCGTTATTGCTTCAGAACGGTCATAGGTTTGTGGGCGAGAAGAGCCAAGATAGTGTGCGCCCAATAAGGCTCCGTGGGTAGTTTTTTCTAATGTGTATTGGTGAGTGCGCAGAAAATCTGCCAGCTTATCTCTACCAATGACCCAACGGATGGATTCTTTTTGTGTTTTCAAATAAAGTTTAAGTAGAATACGGCTGGTATTTTCTGGGCTATCGGGGGGTTCTAAGGAGGTGAAAATAATTCTTGCATCAGCATTCATTAAATCTCGTAATGATTGAAAGAAATTGACAACCTCACTCTGATCAAGATACATCAATACACCTTCACTAATGAATAAAGTGGGTTTGGTTGAGTCAAAGCAAGTTTCTTGCACTAGAAAATCAGCAATATTTTTTTTGCTAAAATCAATATCTAATAAATAAAAATTGTCAGTTGGAGTCACCGCCTTACGTTTTATCAAAGAAATATCTTGGCGATCTAGTTCAATAAAGCAAGCTTGTGGATAACGGGTATGCAAGCGCCATAATAAAGTATCCAGTCCAGCTCCTAAATTAACAATTTGCTTAACCCCTGCATCCAAAGCCTGCTGTACGGTATCTTCTATGAATCGCTTACGCAATACATAGTGCAACCTAAGACCGGGTGCTAATAAGTATTCTATAAAGGGAGATAAGGTCTGAAACCAAGTATTCTCTACATGACGTAGATACATCGCCCCTTCTTCAGAAGAAGCCAGCATGTGTCGGCTGGCTGCACTTACCTCTTCAGGAACAATACCCGCGTAATGCGGATCAGCAGCAATCAGTAGAATGCCTTGTTGAACATTAAAAGCCGTTGTACTGGCTTTTTGGGGTTTTATACGCATTTGCTTAATTCCTGCATTAGACTTGTTGCGAGGGGTAGGCATCGTAACGAAAAGGTGTGGTTTTGAGGCTGTTTTTTCGATTTTTTGAGGCGAATAACGGGTTATTTAACGAAAAAAAGCGGAAAAACAGACCAAAATCCACGCCTTTGCAGTCAATGAATGCCCCTTGCAACAAGTCTATTTAAACTTCCCGACATATTCGACATAGCTTGGCAAAAGTACGCTCGATGTAAAGCAGACAAGCAAAAATGATAAACCAGATTTGTATATCGAGTATCAGCGACCAATGCAAAGGTAAGAGCCATTGTGCTTCAGGCAAGGCCATTCCTCCGTATTGAGTAAGAAAAACCAGCAATAAATATAATCCGCTAAATCTCAAGAGATTAATAGTTATAGTTAGCAGAGTATAAAAACCTTGAGTAATCTTACTACTTGTACCTTCAAACACCTGAGCTAAACGGCGCACCACTGAACCGCGAAATACCATAGATTCATTTAGACTGATGGGCGCGTCAATGAGGGTTGTTAACTGGGTGCTATCAAATTCTTTATGGCTATCGAGCATACGTTTCAATACGCGCTGATTGCGTTGGCGAAAATAGCGTTTCATTAAAGTAATGACGCTGATATCAGGAATCAGCTCACGAATAGCAGCATCCAATGTCGTGCTGGCGCGCATAAAGCGTAAAATTGACCACGTCATAGTAATTTTGTATTCACCTAACAGTGCAATCACTTCATCATTAACCGAGCTGACGTTTTTTTCTTTGTACGGTAATTCTTTAATTTGTGAACGTTCTTGCCAAGCTTGCAAAATAGCAGTAAAACTTTCTTTTAATCGGCTTAAATCAGTAGCGGGGATGTTATCAGGAAATAGTAAATATAAATCAAATACTTTTGCATATTGACGATTGACTAAGGCTTCCATATAAAGTGAATATTTTTTCAAGAAATCCTGATCAGAAAAGCCAATACTGCCAAAATCAATAAAAGCAATTTGACTGTCGCGCAAAAGAACAATATTGCCAGGATGTAAATCACCGTGAAAAAGGTTGTCTTCAAATAATTGGCGAAGATTAGAGAAAAATAAACGCTGCCCTAAACGCTTAGTCGATATATTATTTTCCTTGCGCCATGCCGCAAGACGATTTGGATCACTATAGGCTATTTTTAAATAATCAGACATTAATGCGCCTTGTACAAATTCCATGACTAAAATGCGTTTACTACTGTATTTTGAATACACTTTAGGAACGTAAACACGATGGCGACGCAAGGTTTTTTTCATGCGCTGCATATTAGCAATTTCATAGTGATAATCCAGTTCTTCTTCCATTAGTTGTTCTATTTCCCACAACATATCTGACCAGCGCATGTGCGGGCTAATGGCAAACACACCCAGCAAACGAATAAACACACGGATGACTGCAATATCACGGAGAAACGTTTTATGCGCATCGGGTTTGCGCACTTTAACCGCCACCCAAACCTTTTCTTGTTTTAAGTAAGCGCGATGTACTTGAGAAATGGAAGCTGCTGCAAAAGGTGTATCAGCAAAGACGCTGAAATACTCTTCCAACGGTGCGCCTAAATCGTCTTCTATTTGTTGTCGAGAAAGAACAGGATCGAAACCGTGGGCTTGATCTTGTAATTTGCTCAATTCTTCGCACACTTGTGCGGGTAAAATATCCACGCGCAAGGATAATAATTGACCGATTTTTATCCACAACACGCCCATTTTTTGAAAAAAATGTCCTAATAATTGGCCTACTACTGTCGGCTGTGCTTTTCCGCGTAGTTTCAACCATAACAACTGCCCCCCTAGTTTCAATAATTGCATCAGTAAATATCCCACGCGCAAATGGGCTGCTGAGGCAATGTCATCAATTTTAATCGGTTGGCGTTCTTCTGGATGAATCAGCGGTGTAGGGATACGTTTTTTTTTCAGCACAATTAAATCGCCGCGTGTATATCAGGAATCATAATTTCTATTTGTTCAAAGCGTTTCTTCAAGCGTCTGCAAAGCAAAAACAAAAAGCCTGAAA
Source organism: Thiotrichales bacterium (assembly GCA_016744475.1). Lineage (GTDB taxonomy): Bacteria > Pseudomonadota > Gammaproteobacteria > Beggiatoales > Beggiatoaceae > BB31. The sequence goes on from JADGEH010000007.1 coordinate 6,184, forward strand.
CTACAACACCGCTGCTCCATAGCAAACAGTTGTTAGGTAATGCCGAGACAATATTTGCTAGTTGTTTACCTATAAAAAACTCGAATGAGCCCCCCATACAGTGAGTAAAGAATGTGATGCTACAAAAACCACATAGGCAGAAGAAAAATAGCGTAGCGAGACTAAAAAATGTACTAATGACATAACCGGTACTGGTAGTTTTGCCTTGTACTGATTGTGCTTGACGGCGCAAGATACTTTGCTGGAAAAGGGTAAATTCAGCGATTTGCTTAGGCAATTCGGCTGCTGCATCCAGACTGCGTGGTAATCGTTTTGGCATTTGGCGTATCTGTTGTTTAACACCACGTCGGTGGGCGTAATGAAAATAACGGAGCAAATAATGTCGGTAATTCAATTCTGAACTTAAAGCGTTTAATGAAGCATCTAAATTGCTCAAAGCCATACTCATTTTAGATAGCGGCCATTGCACGATAAAATGATGTTGAAAAGCAATTTTATTGACTTGTAAAAACATATAGGTCATTGACTTTTCTGCGTAGGGAATGCCTTTAATATAGGTTTGTGTGTGCCAACGTCGCCAAATGCGCACTAAATCTGCTTTCACAATACTGACATCCACGGCTGGCAAGCGTGAGGTTAATAATAAGTAAATATCTGCTGCTGTCGCATAGTTTTGACTAGCAATACTTTGTAAACAGATGCGGTATTTATCCAGTAATTCGGCTTCCATAGAAGACATACGACGACAATCAAGCACTGCAATACGACTATCGCGTAGCAATACCACATTACCAGGGTGCATATCAGCATGAAATAAATTGTCTTCAAAAATCTGCCGATAAACCGATGAAAATAAACGCTTTGCTACTCGTTTAGGCTGAATATTATTGTCTTTCAACCAATGCTGCAAACGTGTTGGATCATTCTGTTGTAAAGCAATAAAATCAGACATCAGCGCTGCACGAATAAACTCCATCACTAATACACGCTGACCACTGTAACGCCTAAACGTATCTGGTACATACACGCCGTGAGGCTGTAGTTTTTTCTTTAACCGCCGCAGCGACGATTCTTCATAACGAGAATCCAATTCACGTTGGGTCATTTCTTTGGCTTGGACACATAACTCATCCCAACGCAATGCCGGATAAATAGAAAAAAAGTCTAATATTTTAATTACCCATTGCATCAATTTGATGTCTTGAGCAAAAACGGCTTCGATAAAAGGCTTGTGCACTTTTACCGCAACCAAACGTTGTTCATGACGCAAAAAAGCACGGTGTAGCTGTGTCAATGACGTGGTGGCAAAAGGCTTTTCATCAAACTGAGCATAGATCGATTCCAGGGGGGAACCCGCAGCCTCTGTAATAGATGACTGTATCTCAGAAAATGCTACACCTTGTCCCGTGTCTCTAATTTTAGCCAGTTCAGCGCGGATTTCAGCAGGCATCAAATCGCCGCGTGTGGCTAATAATTGTCCTACTTTCAGCCAAACGCTGCCTAATTCTTCCAGAACACAACGCAGGCGGGCGGCATAAATACGATGATCGAGGTTTTGCCACTTATTTCGCGCTAGAAAAGTCAGCAGTTCTAAAAAATATCGCACTATCTTGAAGGTTCTGGCTAACGTTGGTGTATGTGGCGACCTAATGGCGATAGGTGGACGTTCAGAAGGGGATATTAATGAGCTAGGAAGTTGTTGTTCAGTAAGCATTCATAGAGTCTAGGCTATAATGCCAACAAGATCACTTTATTTTAGAGCCTATACGAAGATGGGGAATCGAAGCGAAAATTCGCTATTTTGAAGCAGGTTTTTCGGTTTTTTAAGGCGAATAGCGGGCGTGTGTTGATAAAAAGCGGAAAACCTGACCAAAAGGGTGGATTTGCAGCCGATTATCCCGTTTTCGTATAGGCTCTTAATGGGTATTGCCCAACCATATCGCGTTGATAGCGCAACACGCCTACTCTTTTGCCATTAACAACGGATAAACCTGAGTAAATAACAGACATAAAAAAACCGCCCCGAGAGGCGGTTTTTTTATCAGACTAAATTAAACAACTATTAGTCTTTAGGCGCTGGTTTAGAAACGATATCTACGTGAGCACGTTTGAACACAGTCCATTTTTTGCTGTCTTTGTCGTAAATAGAGTTTACGAAGCATTTCCAGTTTTCTTCATCGGTATAGTTATGATCCATACGATAGTAGAAACCAGGATAGCGAGACTCTTCACGGAATTGGATGTGTTTCATGTGAGCTTCAGCAGCCAAGATGCGGTGATAGTTTTCCCATGCACGTAATAATTCGTGCAAATCTTTTGCACGCATTTTCAATGCATCTTCTTTCAGCATCTCAAGTTTGCCTTCAGCCACTTCCATCATTTTCGCATTAGTGCGATACCAAGTGGCAACACCTGCTACGTATTCGTCCATGATTTTTTGCAGACGGAATTGCAGCATTTTTGGAGTGATGTAGTTAGGATTCACATCAATCGCTGTGGTGTAGTCTTTGTGCTCTAAGAAAGTGCGGACTGGGCGATAAATATCTTCAATCAGTTCGTCAACAGAGGTGTTGAGTTCTGGTGTCCAATCTTTATTGTCCATAACAAATTTAACCATGGATTTCGCACACATACGACCTTCTGCGTGAGAACCAGAGGAGAATTTGTGACCGGATGCGCCGACACCATCAGCAGCGGTGAACAGACCTTTAACGGTGGTCATTGAGCGATAGCCCCAGTTCCAGCCGTTAGGCAGGTGACCTGGTACTTTATCTTTTTCTGCGTGCAATTCTTCGGTAGGTGCGCCCAGATCGGTAGGACCTGAAACCCAGATACCGCAGCAGCCAGAATGAGAACCTAACAAGTAGGGTTCGGTAGGCATCAATTCAGAGTTTTTCTTCTCTGGTTCGATGTTTTCACCGGCCCATACGCCTGCTTGACCAATACACATGTCTAAGAAATCTTCCCAAGCTTCTGCTTCCAGATGCTTGATTTCTTTAGGAGTCATGTTTTTAGCCAGATCACCCAGTGCAGTCACGGTGTCCATGTAAATAGGACCACGGCCTTCAATCATCTCGTTGAGCATAACGTGGTTACGCAGGCAAGATGGGGTCACAGCCGCTTTGTTGTAAGGGTAGTAAGGTTTCAGCAGTTCTTGTGCGCCGTCTTTGCTCAGGTATTCTTCACCATAAGCATTAATCGCTTTAGATTTGAACAACAGGAACCATGCACCAACAGGACCGTAGCCGTCTTTGAAACGTGCTGGTACGAAACGATTTTCCATCATGGTCAATTCTGCGCCGGCTTCTGCCGCCATTGCATAGGTTGAACCTGCGTTCCATACGGGATACCAAGCACGACCAGTACCTTCACCGACTGAACGTGGGCGGAAGATGTTGACGCAACCACCTGCCACTAACAGGCAAGCTTTGAATTTGTAAACGTGCAGTTTGTGTTCACGCACGTTGAAACCCACAGCACCCGCCACGCGGTTAGGATCGTTTTTGTCATTGACTAATTTAACGATGAAAACACGTTCTTGGATGCGCTCGGTACCGAGTGCTTTTTTCGCAGCTTCAGCCACGATCCATTTGTAGGATTCGCCGTTGATCATGATTTGCCATTTACCAGAACGTACAGGTTTGCCGCCGTCTACTAATGGCTTGCCTTCGTCACCAGGTTGTTTCCAGATAGGCAGACCCCAGTCTTCAAAATGATGTACGGAGTCATCAACGTGACGGCCTAAGTCATAAGCCAAATCATCACGGGTAATACCCATTAAATCGTTAGAAACCATACGAGCGTAGTCAGCAGGATCGTTATCACCTAAATAGGTGTTGATCGCAGACAGACCTTGCGCTACCGCACCGGAACGATCCATAGCGGCTTTGTCTACTAATTTAACTTTGATTTCGTGACCGTCAGCTTTAGCTTGTTCTAACCAAGGGCCCAGCTCGTAGGCTGCACCGCAAGCGCCCATGCCACCACCGATCAGAAGGATGTCTACTTCTTCTTCAACTACTTCTGGATTTCCAAATGTACCTTCAGACATAATCTCAACCTTATTTTATGTTTATGAAAGAGAATAAACGAGAATGTGATGATACGTCTTACAGACGAATCAGTTCAGCCGCATCACCTGTTTTCAGGTAGCCGGTGTAGAACTCGTTTGCTTCAATTTTAGACAAGTCAGCCGCTGGTTTACCGGCATAAGGATCAATAGAACCTTCTGGGGTGGTGCGGATGGGGAATTTGAAACGTTTCATAACGCCGTTACGGAATTTGATCGTCCACATAATGGAGTCAGTACCGCGCAGAGGTTGTACAGAAGCGCCCATAGGCACAACGTCAGCATAATGACGTACTTCAATAGCATTTTGAGGACAGATTTTAACGCAAGAGTAGCATTCCCAGCATTGCTCAGGCTCTTGGTTATAAGATTTCATAGCGTGACCGGTGTCAGAACCATCTTTGTCCAGTTTCATCAGGTCATGCGGGCAGATGTACATGCAAGCGGTTTTGTCCTGACCTTTGCAGCCATCGCATTTATCAGTTCTTACAAATGTAGGCATAGGTGTCTCCTTCGATTTGTGATTAGATATACCCAAAAAATCAGTCACTTAAAAATCTAATTTAGCGGGCAAGTTACTGTATAAAGAGGTCCGCCACGTTGCGCCAAAACGGTATGTTAAGAATTTGGAATTTTATTAAATAATAAAATTCATACTCCTAATGATTGATGACGGTGAAATGTTCTACAGCATTTGACAATGTGTTTATCGACATTCCAAGAGAGTAGGCGCTAACTTTGTGTACCCCTGAAATGTGATGGCGCATTATCTATCGAGGTTTCTAAAAATCCAATACATTTATTCTTTGATTCATATAAAAATCATTTATTATCCCTTAATAAAGCAATTTATGGCACAGGGTTTTTATTTATTTTCCCATTTATTCAAAGGGTTGAAATATTACCTTAGTATTTTTATAGGTTTTTTAGGGGGCTTTAAGATCAATTAAATCAGCTATTTGACATCAGAAAAATTAACTTTTTTTATACCCAATATAAAAATTGACACGAAAAATAGTGTTTTTCAATTTTTCCAATACCGACTAGGGGGCTTGTTTTGCCTTTCAGCTCGCTTTTACTAGCACATCACGGCAAGGCGACAGCCACTGCACTTGAGTTCTTGAGTTCTTGAGTTTAAGAGCCTATACGAAAACGGGATAATCGGCTGCAAACCCACTCTTTTGGTCAGGTTGTCCGCTTTTTTTCGTTAAATAGCGCGCTATTCGCCTTAAAAAACCGAAAATCCTGCCTCAAAATGGCGAATTTTCGCTTCGATTCCCCATCTTCGTATAGGCTCTAAGACAGGCGTGATATTGTGTTCACTTCAGGCAGACCGCGTAAATTGATAGGTAAATGCATGGTAAAGATAGACCCTTTACCCAGGTGACTGTTGACTTTAATTTCACCACCCAAGGCTTGACACAACTGGCGACTGATAGATAAACCCAAACCTGCACCCGGCGTGGTGCCATCAGTAGTGGCAGAGGTTTTGTCTACTTGCATAAAGGTTTCAAAAATACTCTCCAAATGATCTTCAGGAATACCGACCCCCGTATCTTCTATCCTAAAGTTTAAAATGCCGACTAAATTGCATTTATTGCAATCTATATCTTCTGGATCACAGAGTTTGATATTTTTACCTGAATTAAAGGTATAACTAATATGCAATGTCACCTGTCCACATTGGGTAAATTTATTGGCATTGTGCAAAAGGTTTAACAAAATTTGTTTAAGTTTGGCAGGGTCTGTACACACTTGCCCAATATCTTGAGCATATTCAACGGTCAGTTGGTTACGATGTCTTTCTACTAATGGATGCATGAGAGTTACAATATTTTCAACTAAATCTGTCAGCATAAATTGTTCTAACTCTAACTTATATTGTTCGGATTCAATTTTAGTGACATCTAAAATACCACTAATCATGCTTAATAATTGTTGCCCTGCACCTTGAATTTTCTTCAAGTCAGGCATCATATCGCTATAGCCAAAATCTTCCGCTTCCTCTTCAATCAATGTGCTATAACCAATAATGGCATTCAAAGGGGTGCGTAATTCATGGCTCATTTTGGCTAGAAAAATAGTTTTTGCAGAATTAGCTGATTCAGCTATATCTCTGGCATGTTCAGCCATGCTTAAGAGTTGAGAGGTTTGATGGTGTGCGGCTTTTAATTCCATATATAATTGCAAATTCTTTAAGGCAGAAGCACATTGATAAGCCATTATTTTCAAAAGTTCTTTATCTGTGCGCAAGAGACAATGTGCATTTTCTAAATAAATAAAACTTTGACTCTCTTCATTGGCTTGTTTATCAATTTGTAAACGAATCAGCATAGCTTTTTCCGGCAAAGGATCACCATATAAAATGCTGTGTTCACTGTCTTTATGCGATTCCAAACAAGCGATGCAATTTTTTTTGATTTGATCCGCCATGCGGTTATTTTCATATTCACCGTCAGCAAAATGCCCCGTGCCTGCATGAATACTGATGTCATCATCTTTAGCAGTGGTCGCTACAAACCCACTTTTCAGGGTGGAAATTAAACTGTTTTCTCCCAAATGACACAAACTAATAATCTGACTTAGCACGCCATCAAAAAATTGCTTAATAGATTGAGGGTGATAAAGCTCTGGTGCGGCATCCAGGATTTTGGTTAAAGCCCCACGATGAGTATTTAAAGAACTTAAAGCTTGATAGGATTTTAACGCCAGCCGCAAAGTGGTATACAACTTGGTTTCTGTGAGTTCGTTTTTTTCTTTATAATCATCAATATCATAACGCTCAATAATATCTTTCTCTGGGGCTAATCCAGGTTGTCCAGTACGAATAATCAAACGAGTGAGCACGTTATTTTGTTCATTACGAATGAAATCCACCAATTGTAATCCGGCATCATCCGTTTCCATGACCACATCAATAATGGCCACCACAATCTTAGGATGCTGCATCAGCACTTCTCTGGCTTCGCTGCCTGACAATGCCGTCAATATTTCCAGCGGGCGACCTGAGAATTCAAATCCTGATAAAGCCAAACGAGTAATGGCATGAATATCGGGTTCATCATCTACAATCAACACTTGCCACGGTGGAAACAACGTGACATTTGGCTGAGCTTCTGATGCAGCAGAGGTGGTTTTTTTACGACGAATAATCTTTTTCATAAAGACAGTTGCACTGGAAATTCAATATTAAAACGAACGCCATGACCTGGTGTGCTCTCGCAGTTCATATCACCTTGCAAGCTGGAAGTCACCAAGTTATAGCTAATGTATAAACCCAAACCACTGCCGCCATGAGCGCGGTTAGTGGTAAAGAAGGGTTCAAAGATTTTCTCTAAGGTTTTGGCTTCCATACCCTTACCTGTATCGGTATAAGACAACTGTAATTTTTCTTGATTTAAGGTCGCATGGATTTTAATCTGCCCGGTTTTATTATCACTAAAACCATGTTCTAAGCTATTGAGCAAAAGATTGGTTAAAATTTGATCTAAACTACCGGGAATACTGTAAACATTCAAATCCGCTAAACAATCCACTTCAATCCCAATGGCAGTGGGTTTAAACCGATTATTTAAGGTGTTAATCACATCATCAATTGTCGATTTAATATTAAATTGACGCACATCTTCAGAACTTTGATCCACTGCCGTGCGTTTAAAGCTATTTACCAATTCTGATGCACGTTTTAGATTAGAAGTAATTAAGCGTGTAGCTTCATCAAATTGAGATAATTCTTCATCTAACGCTTCACCATCCACTTCATCTTGTTCTAACATATCGGTGATTTTACGAGACTTACCTTCTAATACTGAAGCACTACTCACAGCTACACCAATAGGTGTATTTAATTCATGGGCAAATCCAGCGACCAAACGCCCCAAAGAAGCCATTTTTTCACTTTGCACCAATTCATTTCGAGTTTGTTCTAATTCTTCCATACGCGCTTTAAGCTCTGCGGTACGTTCTTCTACTTGTCGTTGCAAGTTTTCTTGTAAGTCATCACGTTCAATTTCTGAAGCGACACGCCCCGCAATCAATTCCATAATGGCAGAATAATATTCACGATCATCAATACCCACATCATCGAGAATAACAATTAAACCCAACATCTTATTTTTACTATCAAGAACGGGAGCACCTAAATAAGATTCCACACCCATTTGACGCAATAATTCATCTTCAGGAAATTGATCTGCCACATGCGGTGAATATAAACCGACACGTTTGCCATCAAACACATTTTTACAGGGTGTGCCTGCTAAGTCGTATACAAAATTATCTACAAATTGATTGCCCGCCCAGACCACATGCGTTTGTACCTTAGTTTGCTCAGTATCTAAAGGACGACCAATAAAGCAATATTTCACGTTCAAATGCTGAGCTACATTGCGCACCAATTCTTTGAAATATTCATCACCCGAACTAAATTGATTGATATCCAAAATGGCTTGAATAGTTTTGACCACATCTTGTGCTGATTTTTGTTGCATATTTATGATCTCTTTAGAATGTTAGAAGTTCAGTATGTGCTGTTTAAGCGTTTTATAGCGTCTATAAGAATAACATCGCTTAGAGCTGTATTATCCCTCACAGACTACTGATAGATGAAATAGGTGGATGAGACTCAGTTTGTCACATTATGTCATCATTGTCGGTATTTTTTGTACCGGATGCCGGTCTAAAACGCAAGAGGTTTTTAAGGAGGAAGAGAATGCGAAGGGGTTTGTAATATTTTAGCGACAACCCACTTATAATGCGGTTATCCCTTATTTATCATTGATTTATAAAAAATTTAAAAAATGTTTGTGTTGATATGCTGCTCGATACATCTTCATTATGTGCTGATGCTATCAATAGATTTATTCGCATCAGCTCTAGGGATTTTTGTGTGTGCTTGCTCAGTGTTTAAGCCACAGCTAAGAATCGCTTGACAAGCCATAAAACCGCTTTGTATCTTACCCCTTACCGTCCATTAGGTTTAGATGGATACTGATACTCAATTGAATTTGGATTGACTAAAGATGTACTGCTTCTCTATATCTCAGGAGAGTTAAAATGCTAAAAGTATTGATGCCTGTATTAGTTGTTGCTGTCTCTGCATTAGCAAATCCTGCTTTTGCAAATGACCAAGAAGACAATAAATGGGTAGTGGAATGTGTTAAAGACAATCAAGATGAAGGCAAAGACGTTAAGGCTATCACGACTTATTGTGTTTGTATGAATGATCAAATGCCTGAAGATGAAGAACGTTCTATCACTGAATGGGAAAAAAGCCATCCAAAAGAACAAGCGAAATGCGATAAAGAAGCAGGCTGGGAATAAACCTCTATGATACTTGACCTCATCGTGTTATACGATGAGGTCTATTTGCAAGGGGTATCCATCGACTGTAAAGGCGTGAATTTTGGCCTGTTTTTCCGCTTTTTATCAACAAATAGTCCGCTATTCACCTCAAAAAACCGAAAAAACCGCCTCAAAACCACACCTTTTCGCTACGATGCCTACCTCTCGCAACCAGTCTATTGAAAAAAGGCGGGGACAGGAGGCTGCATCAAAGCGTCCACGCTCAACTCACAGCGCCAATCACCGGGTAACAATTCTTCACAGAATTGCTCACCAAATTGACAAATTCTGCGCTCAAACACGAGTTCAAGAGAACAAAATTCTTCAGGAATAAATTCCACGACAGGTTGAAACACCATGACTTGGCGGGCGCGTCCACGGCGGCGAGTATCGCTGCTTTGTCCCTCAAACGGCACATGGAATTCCAAAATATCGTTATTCACCCCAATTTGGCTGCGGTCTATGTTGTCCACATTGTCTAGCACCTGCACGTCAAATTGAGGTTTTACAAGATATTTTTTTCCCGCCGCAATGGCTGTAAAAGTGCCGTTGACGTTACGGACGACTTTATCTACCCCTTCGTATCCTTCCCCTAGTGCTTGAAATTCATCCGGTTCTAATACCGCAGGATTCACCACTTGTGCTCGTCCATCAGGATAAACAAAGGTGGCTTTGTGTTGATTATCAGTCGGCAAAACAGAGTTAATGCGTCGTCCGGGAGGAGAAAAATGCAATCCAGGCTGTAAGGTCGGTGGGAATAAGAGCGGATCACAGACACAGCCTTCAGGGGCGAGTGTTTCTGCGTTGGGTATGAACTCTGGAGCCAGTTGTTCAGGAGGAATGATGCCGCAGAAGGCCATGCAGAGAAAAGCTTCGGGGGCCGGTTCGACAAAAGCTTGGAAAGTGGCGACTTGGCGGGCACGTCCCCGACGGCGGGTATTGTCTGCGTAATCGAAGAACACGCTGCCGTCTGGACTGACTTGCGTATAGCTGTCTGCCCCCAAGGCTTGTGGCATGGTTTCGGGTTGAGCCGGAGCGGGTAAGACGCGGAAGGATTCTCCGCTGGGCGTCACCACGACGCTGAATCCGCCTTCATCGGTGGTTAAACCAATCGGCATACTTTGATTGACCATGATGATGTTGTTGGGATCAGGCACAAAGGCCAGTTCAAACTGAGGATCAAAAGAGGCGGACACTTTCAATATGCCCGTGGATTTTTGTGAGAGTGAAAATTGGCTAAACGGTGTGTCGCTGCCTCCCGAACTGGAACCCGTGCCCGTGCCCGTGCCCGTGCCTGTGCCTGTGCCTGTGCCTGTGCCTGTGCCTGTGCCTGTGCCTGTGCCTGTGCCTGTGCCCGTGCCTGTGCCTGTGCCTGTGCCTGTGCCTGTACCCGCGTTACCACTACTCACATCCATGCTGGTTTGCATATTGCTCAGGGCGCTGCCTGTGCGGCCTTGTCCACCCACACTGAAACCGCTGCTGAGATCAGGGACGGGCGGCAAACTGACTTGCGGCGACAGGTCTTCAGGCATATCCAGTTCACGATAGGTAATAGCGGTGCCTGTGGGAGCGCCTAAATCTCCGGTGGCTAAATCAATCGTCCAGTCTTTAGGTAACATATCCACCACTAACTCCGGTGTGATCTGCTCAGGACTGAAGTTCACCATGAGTTTTGATAATGCCAGGCTGGGTAGCTGTTGCACTTCGGCTTCATTCAGTGCATCGACTTGTTCAGGATTCAAGGTATCCAAGACATCATTGGACAGGGCCGAAAGGCTGTCACCATTCAAATCACTTAATGATTCAGGCGGTAAATCAGCCACTTGTTGTGGTGTGATGCCGGCGACAGCTTCCGTGTTTAAATTGGCTAATTGTGAAGCGCTGAGTTGACTGAAAGCCGCTGCTGGAATAGCGGTTAATTGCTCGCTATTGAGTTGGCTTAAAGTGGTAGGCGGCACGCTCACGATGGTGTCGGCTGTCAATGCTGCGAAGGTGGCCGTTGGGATATTGGCCATCGGATTGACCGCATCCGGTGCTAGCGGGGGTTCAAAGGTGGCAGTACAGACTTTGTCGCCATTCAGCAGAACTTGACCACTGGCATCGCAATCACCGCCCCAACCTGTAAACAACCAGTCATCCTGGCGCACGGCTTTGAGCAGAATGTCATAAAAAGGCGGATATTGTCCTTGTCCATCTACACGTCCGCGCCCTTCTACAATCACGGTCAAACTGAAGGTGTCTTGGGTGAAGCTCAGACCACAGGTTTTGATGCGATCCATCAGCACGCCAATATAGGGTTTGCTCACATCGCCTGAACAATCGCCAGACCAACCTAAGAAGTACCAATTCGTGGCGGGGACGGCTTGCAAGAAAGCACTGCTGCCCGGGGCAAAGTCGCCTAAGCCTGTCACGTCACCTTCGCCCGTGATATTGACCTTAAGCGCAAAATCGGTGTTGATGTCACTAAACGCCGCCGTACAACTGTGATGCGTTGTCACCGTCAGCGTGCCTTGGCTATCACAATCACCGCTCCAACCGTCCAGTTGCCAGCCTTCCAGAGGGGTGGCGACGAGTTGCACACTGTCACCCCACAGATAATCTCCCGCCCCTGCAATGCTACCTTGTCCATCCACAACGGCGGACACCGTGAAACTTTGGCGTGTGAACTGTGCGGTGCAGTGTTTGTCACCCTCCATCAGCACCGTGCCATCGGCAGAACAATCGCCCGTCCAAGCACTGAGTAACCAGCCTTCAGCGGGTGTCGCGGATAATTGTACGGTGTCTCCGGCGGGATAATCCCCCGTGCCACTGATGTTACCTTGTCCTTGAGCGCTGGCGCTGAGGTTAAAAGAGGTGAGCGCAAAATGCGCTATGCAGCTTTTATCTGCGTCCATTAATACCTGTCCATCCAGGCCGCAATCACCGCTCCAGCGTGTAAACGTCCAATTTGTAGCAGGCGTGGCGCTCAGTTGCACAAGCTCTCCCGCTACATAATCACCTGCGCTGCTGACTTGGCCTTGTCCATCCATCGCAGTGCTTAAATGAAATAGCGCTTGGCTGAACTGCGCCGTACAGGCTTTGTCGCTATCCATTTGGAGGGGGAGCTGCGCACAGGCGGCATCCCAACCGCCAAATACCCAACCCGCAGCAGGCGTGGCGCTGATGTTGACCGCTGTCAAACTCGGATAAGTGCCTGCGCCTGTCACCGTGCCTTGGCCTATTTGGTTTAAGCTCAAAGTAAATTGTGGTTGAGAAAAAGCCGCTGTGCAGAGTTTGTCCGCCTCTAAAAATACCGAACCATCCGCTGCGCAATCACCGCCCCAAGTCACGGGTGTACTCCATCCTGCGCCCGGAGTGGCGCTGAGTGGTAGAGTTTGCTGGGATAAATGACTACCCGTGCCTGATATCACACCTTCGCCCGTCACCACTTGCGCACTTAGCGTAAAGCTCGATTGCGTGAAATTCGCCGTACACTGGTAGTTGTTGTTAATAAAGAGACTGCCGGTACTGGAACAATCACCGCTCCATTGATCAAACGTCCAACCCGCCGCAGGGGTCGCCGTGAATGTCAGGGTTTGGCCTTTGCTCACCACGATATTGCCGCTGCCCTGATCGATACTGCCTTCGCCATTGACCGCCAGCGTTAAAGTCCGTTCATCATCAAACACATTGAGGGTCGCCGTGCCGTCGCTATAACCTGCGGCTGAAGCCGTCAGCGTGACGCTTTGAGTATTGTCCAGTTGAGTGTCATCGACTACATTGATCGCAACAGTGGCGCTGGATTGCCCATCCGCAATGATGACACTGGCAGGCACATTCGCTTCGCTGGTATCGCTGGAGCTGAAGTTCACCATCAAAGCACCTTGCGTGATACTGCCACGGTTCACCGTGCCCGTCACTGCACCCGCTCCCGCTTCTTCCCCTGCATCAGCGGTGGATAAGCTCAATTGCAAAGCGCCTTTACCCACCACAGGCTGAGCCAAGGCGGATAAATCTACCCCTCCATTAGCCACGCCGCCATCATCTTGTAAATACACATCAAAAGTCGCCAAACCTTCGCCCACATTCAGGCTATAACTGAAATCACCATTGGCGGCTATCGTTGGTGCGGGCGTATCACTGATGATGTCATCGGGGTCGGTCACCGTGACTAAGAAAGAGGCGGTCTGACTGCTATCTTCATCCGTTGTGCCCAGATTCAGATTAAACGCCCAGCCCGCAAAGCTTTGCGCACCCGTCAAAGCAATAGGATGTGAAATATTGCCTTGATGTTCAAAGCTCGGTTGATCATTAACGGGCACCACCGTGATTTGCGCCACCTCTGTTTCTGCGCTGAAGGCCGTAGTGCTACCGTTGCTGCTGACATTCGCCAAGCTACCGTTGGCAGCGCTATCGGTTGTATCCCAAGCGCGGAAGTTGATAGAAGCCACGCCGTGCCAATCGGCTGTTGGTACAAAGCGCAGTCGGGTTTGGGCATCGCTGGCTAACAAGCGTGCGCTGCTGGCACTGACAGAACCCAAGGCTTGCCAACTGCTGCCGTTATCCAAGCTGTACTCCCATACGCCATTGCTGGTGTCTGCGGTGAAGAGGGCGATGCCTTGCAAAGCGCCGGAGTCGTTATCGCTGATCAAAGTGATAGCGGGTTCAACCGAGGCGATGAGTTCGCTGATGAAGTTGCCGCTGCTGTCGCTCTGGTCTTCGAGGATGTCGGTGAGCACGGGGGCGCCGCTGAAATCGAGCACGGGCGCGTCGTTGACCGCAGTCACGCTGATACTTGCAGTTTCGACTGCGGTGCTGTAGGCGCTACTGCCGCCGTTGACGGAAGAGTCCACTCCGGTATCGCCCGAAGCGCTGCTGTCGGTGGTGTCCCAGGCGCGAAAGGTAAGACCCGGTTCCACGCTGCCGCTAAAGCTCGCCGCAGGCACAAAGCGTATTTTGTCATTGGCGGTGGCGGTAAGAACTACCGCAGCATTATCAGCCGGCGTGCCGAAGGCGGTCCAGGTGCTGCCGTTGTCTATCGTGAATTCCCAAGTACCGTTGCTATTGTCTGCCGCGGTCACGGCAATGCCCTGCACCGCGCCGCTGTCGGCATCGGTAATGCCGCTGCCGCCAAGCGCGGCAATCAGGTTACTGATCAAATCCCCCGCAGGGGCGACAACATCTTCCGGAATCACAGTCAGCGCTGGGGTGCCGCTGTTATCGAGTACCGGCGCGTCGTTCACATTGGTCACGGTAATGATGAAACTCTGCTGCACATCCTCTGTAGTCTCGTTCAAACTCAACACTACATTATGTGTACCTACTTCGGCATCAGTCGGTGTACCACTCAGCGTACCGGTGCCGTTGCCGTTGTCGGTGAGGCTTAGCCACGCGGGCAGCGTCGGGGCGGTGATGGTCGGTGATGTGCCGTCGGTGGTGATGCTGTAGCTGTAAGCCGCGTCTTCGTTGACAGCGATCACCGCTGCGCTGCTGAACGCCAGCGGCTGTTTTTCATAGGCACCGATGCTGCACAAAGTACTTTGCGGGCGGGTGATGCCACGTTGATCTTGAGGCAGACAGTTGGCATTGTCTCCGGCATTGATAGCGGGGCTGCCTGCTTGCAAAGCCATCGTTTGAGTATCTCCACCATTGTTAGCGGGCGTATTCAGCAGAGGATTGCCAGTCAATGCGGGACTACACGTCCCATCTTGAATCAGGTTGCCGATACTGGTTGAAATGGCCTGGCCTTCGCAATCCTGTCCCGCCCCACTATTATTGGCGATAATGGTGTTGTATAAAAACAAAGAGCCGAAATTATTATTAATACCGCGTCCCTGGCTGGCTGAATTATTAGAGAACGTACTGTTTTTAACGGTTAATGTACCGCTGCTACTTATATTAATGGCACCGCCTTTTCCCGTACCCGCAGTATTATTGTAGAGGGTACTGTTTTCAATCAGCATGACCCCTCCAACACGAATAGCTCCCCCCCATGTTGTGCTTTGATTTCCAGTAAAAGTGGATCGCCGAATGGTGACATCTCCACCTCCCGTATGTATCGCCCCGCCCCAGCCGCTGCCGACGTTGCCGGCAGTCATGGTCAAATTGTCCAGAATGATCGTGCCACCCGTAATATTGAGTATCCGCACACTGTTGTTGCCACTCAGGGTAATATTTCTTCCCGTGCCATCAATGGTCAGATTTTTGGCAATCTTCAACTCGCTACCCAAAGTGATGGTTTGCCCAGCAATACCCGCATCAAAGGTCACAGTATCCCCCGCACATGCCTCAGCAATCGACCAACGTAAAGAGTTGGCACCGGAGTCCGTATTGTTGGTCACCACCGGATTGGTGAGGCAGATAATCACCAAAGCTTTATTATTACCCAAAGACCCCGCCGCGCTCGGCGTGGCCAAAGTCAAATTCGCATCTATCGTGCTGCCGTTTTGAATCGTGCCGCCGTTCAATGCTAAAGCCGTGGTGGATTGATAATCCAGATCGGTGCTGGTGTCGCCGGCATTCACGGTATAGGTAAAAGTGAGAGTATCTGTGCCGCTGCCGCTGCTGTAATCCACCACGGCATCCGTGGTGCCTGTTTCTAAGGTGAGTTGTGGTGTGCCCGTGACCGTGACGGCTTCACTAAATTGCACCGTGATGTCGATGCTGTCGCCGCTGCTGTAAGTACCATCGGCGGTGGTAGAAGAGGTATTGATGGCACGGATAAAAGCGACATTGACTGGAATGTTGCTATTGGTCGTGTTGTTATCGCCTAATTGCCCATCGTTGTTCCTGCCCCAGCATTTCATCGCGTTGGTATCAAGCAACGCGCACATGTGATATTCACCGCCACGAATCTCAACCACGCCGCTGCTCAAGCCGCTGACATCGACAGGCGTGAGTCTATTGGTATTTGTGCCGTCTCCCACTTGACCATAACCATTATTACCCCAGCATTTCACTGCGTTGGCACTCGTTATTGCGCAGCCTGTTGAGCCAATGGCGGCAATAGCGGTGATGCCACTGCTCAAGCCGACGACATCCACCGGAATATTCCGGTGGGTAGAGGTATTATCACCCAGAGCGCCAGCCAGGTTATAACCCCAGCATTTGACCGCACCGCCACTGGTCAGTGCGCAACTGTTAGTGCCGCCATCGGTAATAGCGGCTATTCCTGTCAAGGTGCTCACATCAACCGGTATAAGGCTTTGTGTAAAGCTGCCGTCGCCCAGTTGCCCCCTGTCGTTAAAACCCCAGCATTGAACAGTGCCCACACTGGTCAAGGCGCAACTGTAGTTGGCTCCTGCGGTAATAGCGGTGACTCCGCTACTTAAGCCAACAACATCCGTGGGGGTAAGCTTTTGCGTAACACTGTTATCGCCCAATTGTCCTTTGTCGTTAAGACCCCAGCATTTGACCGCACCTGTGGTGGTCAATGCACAGGTGTGATTCCAGCCGCCAGCCACTGCGGCAACACCACTACTCAGCCCCGAAACATCCACGGGTACTAGACGTTGAGTGGTGCTGTTATCACCCAGTTGTCCATTGGTGTTTTTACCCCAGCATTTGATGCCTGCCGAGTTGGTCAGCGCGCAAGTGTGAAAAGCACCGCTGCCGCTCGAAACAGCGGTGACACCACTGGTTAAACCACTGACATCAACCGGAATCAAGCTTGGCGTGGTGCTGTTATTGCCCAGTTGACCATTACTGTTATTTCCCCAGCATTGGATACCACCACTTAGCAATACGCAGGTATAGCCATCACCGCCTGTTAGTTTCTGGGCGTGCATTGACAAGCTGGTAGTTGGTGTCACCACCAGCGCCTTATTTGCCCCCAAAGAACCTGCGGCTCCTGGCGTTGGCAAAGTCAAATTCGCATCTATCGTGCCGCCGTTTTGAATCGTGCCACCGTTTAAGGCTAAGGCGGTGGTGGACAGAACCTCTAAATCAGCACTGCTATGATCAGCCGCCACCGTATAGGTAAAAGTGAGGGTATCCGTGCCACTGCCGCTGCTGTAATCGACCATCGCATCCACACCGCCTGTTTCCAGCGTCAGTTGTGGGGTGCCCGTGACGGTCACGGCTTCACTGAATTGCACCGTGATGTCAATGCTGTCACCGCTGCTGTAAGTACCATCAGCCGTGGTGGCGGTGACGTTGATCACTGTCGGAAAAGAAAATACTACTTTGCGTATGCGTTGATTGCCGGTGTCGCCGATATATAAAATATCGTTACTATCAAAGGCAATTCCCCCTAGAGTGCTGAGTTGGGCGCTGAGCGGGTCGCCGCCATCACCGCTAAAGCCGCTACTGCCGTTTCCCACAACAGTACTGATAATGCCCCCAGTATTAATTTTGCGCACTGAACTCGATGCGGAAAAATAAAGGTTCCCCAAACTATCAAAAGCTAAACCATAACTTACAGTGATGTTGGCACTGGTCGCCGCCCCGCCGTCACCATTATTGTTTGCAACGCCGGTACCTGCGACAGTGGAAATATGGCCAGTACCTGCGTCCACTTTACGGATGCGGCGATTGCCTGAATCCGCGATATATAGATTATTGCTACTGTCTAGGACTATGGTTCGAGGGGTATTCAATTGAGCGCTGGTGGCTGCCGCATTATCACCGGAAAATCCTGGAGAAGAACAAGTACCTGCGAAGGTCGTAATAATATTGCTGGTATCCACTTTTCTGATGCAGGCGTTGAGATATTCCGAGATATACATGTTGCCGGCAGCATCAATTGCGATACCAGAGGTAAGATTAAATTGTGCTGCAATTGCCGGCCCACCGTCACCACTGAAACCACTTGTTCCTGCACCAGCAAATATGGAAATAATGCCGGTTCCACTATCCACTTTGAGTACCCTATGAGCATAGCCACCAGCAATGTAAATATGTCCGGAAGCATCGTAGGCAAAGCCGAATGGCCATCTGAGACCGGCATCCACGGCAAGTCCACCGTCCCCTGAATAAGTCATATTCATACCATTCCCGGCAAAAGCCGAGATAATATCGGTGCCAGGATTATATTTACGTGAGCGATAAGTCGTTGTATCACCAATATAAAGATCGTCATGACTGTCAATGAATAAAGTGGCGGCTGATCTTATCAGGGCCTCCAAACCGGGACCGCCATCACCGACACCATTACCAGCTACCGTGCTAATCACACCCCCTGAATCCACTTTACGAAGACGATGATTCCCTGAGTCAACAATATAAAGGTTATCGCTCGCATCCATGATAAGTTGAAGAGGCGTACTTAATTCTGCACTGGTGGCACTACCACTATCACCACTAAAGCCTTGATTTCCAAGGGTACCGGCAAAAGCGGAAATAATACCGGATACAGCATCAATTTTTCGGACATAACCCGCGTTGTAGTTATCGGTAATATAAATATTATCGCTACTGTCAATGGTGATACCGATGGGATACTTTAACCGCGCACTGGTGGCGAGTCCACCATCGCCACTAGAAGGATATACACCATCTCCAGCGATGGTGCTGATATTCCCCGTGCCGACATCCACTTTACGTATCCTGTGATTGCCATAGTCAGTAATGTATAGATTTTCACTGCTATCCAACGCCAGCCCATAAGGCGTCTTTAAGGTTGCGCTGCTGGCGGCGCCACCGTCGCCACTATAGCCGGATGTTTCGCAGATTCCGGCAAAGGTGGATATCGTACCGCCTGTATCAATTTTTCGGATGCAATGATTACCGCGATCCGCAATATAAAGGTGACCGCTGCTGTCCAAGACAATATCTGTAGGAACATTTAACTGGGCACTGGTGGCAGCCCCGCCATCACCGCTGTAACCCGCCGTTCCCGTGCCGGCAATAGTGCTGATATTGCCAGTACCCGCATCGATTTTTCGCACTCGCTGATTATAGGTATCGGCAATATAAATATGGTCACTGGCATCAATGAACAAATTTCCCATGAAGGAACCGCCGGGGGCAATAGCTGCATTGATGGCAAGACCGCCATCTCCACTGAAGCCGTATGAGCCTGTTCCTGCAATAGTGCTGATATTACCGGTTCCTACATCTATTTTGCGTACACGGTAATTTTTAGCATCCAGGATATATAGATGACCCGCCGAGTCCACGCTAATCCCCGATGGAGAAATTAAACTGGCGCTGGTCGCCGCCCCTCCGTCACCATATTCCGGTCCAGAACCCACAACTGTCGTAATGATGCTGGCAGCTTGTGTGAATAAGGGGTAACAAACGAGCATAAGAGCTATGAGTGTGGTTAATAATATGCCACTTAGACGTATATCTGATTGGTTCATTAGACGACTCCTTGGTGTAAACGCAGCCCAAACCGCTCCCGGTTAAAAAAAAACAGCCGCCCACACAAGCACTATCCGGATAGCAAAACGTATTATGACAGGCAAAAACGGATAATGAGGCAACATCAGACTATCTCCTCTAAATCGTCGGGTAACTACTACTCGTGCCCGGAAATTCGTACCCCCCTGGAGTGCAGAGCCAGTGGCTTGCCTATGCAAAGCAGGCTTTGCACTCCGGTGAGGGGCACGAATTTCCAAGCAACAGTACTACCGGCTTCTTTTGTACGCACCCGGCGTGACGCCGAACTTGGTTTTGAAAGCGGTGCTGAAATCCGGGACATGCTTGAAGCCCACCAGAGCCGTGATTTCTTTGATGGACTTTTTTCCTTCTTCAAGCAACTGTGCTGCATATTGCAAGCGTTGTTGCCGTAACCAGGCAAAGACCGTCATGCCGAAAAGTTGTTTAAATCCGGCATTTAATTTTTTTTCATTCAGTCCCACCGCATGGGCCAGCTCCCGCAGGCTGGGGATATCCTGCATATTTGCCGACAAACGCTCTTTGACGTCATAAATACGGCTTATCTCATAGGTGGATAATGGGGTATGGTTGCGGGTTATTCTGCTTTCATCCAGAGAGGCAAACACCAGTGCCAGCATTTCCAGGGCTTTGGCCTCCAGATACAATTGCCGCACATCCCCTTGATAAGGACACTTGTCGATTTGCCGGGCAAGCAACTTAATGTCCGCGGTTATTGGCAAGCGCTGGATTTCAGGTTGAAAATCCTGTTCCTGAATAAAACTGCGTAACAACCTGGCCGGAACAATATCACCAATGCTTTGCTCCAAAGATTCCGGGTTGAAATCACAGTAAATGGTTTTTTCACGGGTTTTATTATGCTGAAACGCAACATATTCACGCTCCATGACAATATTGACATGTTCCGAACTAATCAATTCCCCGTCACCGTTGCGTTGAGGCGCACTTTCCGTCAACCAAGTCCGGTAGGTGTTTTGGGTAACCGGCAGCAAAATACTGAATCCCGGCTCGCGGTGAAGCTGGCTTTTCAAGCCGTTCACCAAAGTAGCATCCATCGTCCCTAAAATAACCCCGCTACTCAGTAAATCCGCCCTGATAAAGCCCTCTCCAAGGGTTTCAGGCAGGGTGATAATGCCGGGATATTCGGGGATGTAGTGGTTATTTCCATCCAAATCAGTGAACTGAAGGCTGTGTATTTCGGGCACGACAGCTATCCTCCTTTGCATTATTGTTTTTTTGTCGACGATACAAAAGCCTGATAGCAAGCATAGTACAGTACAGTATCATGACTTAGGAATGAGGGAGGAAACTTAGAAATGCGGGAATTTTTCAGCCGTGTAGATACTCCGCTCTCAAGTATTTTGTTGATAAAAATCAAATGGTTATCAATTTTCTGGACTACTGCATCCGACAGGCAGCAACCTGTATACTCGATATTAAAATTAGAATATGCGAATAAACAGAAAGTTGAAATCAGTTGAAAATCCACGATAAGAAGGTTCGCGGTGTACACCCGATGCGCAGCCGCTTTAACGCCGCAAAAATCAGGTGGGCTTGACGCAGTATTTAGCCTTTGGCTCAGATACACTACGCCCCCTCATTTCTCATGATACATTTTGTCACGCCCAACCTATTCACTAGATCAGTATGTAGCAACAGTATTCCTTAAAGTTAATGATTTTGAACAAAATCATCTTGCCAAGGTTGATGGGCTTTGAGCCTTGCGTTGAGAGCCTATACGAAAACGGGATAATCGGCTGCAAATCCGCCCTTTTGGTCAGGTTTTCCGCTTTTTTTCGTTACACGCCCGCTATTCGCCCTAAAAAACCGAAAAACCCGCCTCAAAATGGCGAATTTTCGCTTCGATTCCCCATCTTCGTATAGGCTTTTAGGGGAAGCACCGCTTAAAGCGGTGTTCCTCTTTTACTTTTTAATTAAAAAATGCCTCCAAGTTCAATTCACAGCGCCAATCTCCCGGCAACAATTCTTCACAGAACTGTTCTCCAAATTGACAAATTCTGCGCTCTGGAATCAATTCTAGTGAACAGAACTCTTCAGGAATAAATTCCACCACTGGTTGAAACACCACCACTTGACGTGCACGTCCACGACGGCGAGCATCGTTGGTTTGCGTGTCAAACGGGACGTGGAATTCTAGAACCTCATTGTTGATTTGAATGCTGGTGTCATCAGAATTGGACACGTTGTCGTTCACTTGCACATCAAACACGGGTTTTAGCAAGTATTTGCGGCCTGCGGCGGTCGCGGTAAAAGTGCCGTTGGCATTGCGCACGACTTTTTCTACCCCTTCATATTGTTCACCGATAGATTTGAATTCATCCGGCTCTAATAAAGCAGGGTTTAATGTTTGCGCACGTCCATCAGGATAAACAAATGTAGCTTTGTTTTGATTATCCGTGGGCAAGAAGGAATCAATGCGTCGTCCGGGGGGCGGCATGTACATACCGGGTTGTAATTCCGGTGGGAACAAAGCGGGATCACACAGGCAGCCTTCAGGTTGAGGCGTGTCTGGCGTGGGAATGTATTCCGGGGCTAATTGCTCCGGCGGAATGATGCCGCAGAAGGCCATGCAGATGAAGGCATCGGGGGCGGGTTCGACAAAGGATTGGAACGTCGCCACTTGGCGGGCACGTCCACGGCGGCGCGTGCTGTCGGCATAATCAAAAAATACGCTACCGTCTGCGGTGACTTGCGTGTTGCTGTCGGCACCCAGTGCTTGCGGAAAGGCTTCGGGATTGGCGGGGGCAGGCAATACGCGGAATGATTCACCACTGGGCGTGATGACAATCGTAAAGCCACCTTCATCGACGGCTAAACCAATAGGCGTGGTGTCATTGACCACAATAATATTATTGGGATCAGGCACAAAGGCCATTTCAAAGCGTGAATCGAAAGTGGCTGAGACTTTCAGTATCCCTGTCGATTTTTGTGACAAATTAAACTGGCTTTGTAGGCCGCCGCCGCTACCTGAACCCGTGCTCCCTGTGCCGTTGTCGGTGCCGCCTGTTCCAGGATTGCTGCCGTTGTCGGTGCCGCCCGTTCCAGGGTTAGTGCCATTGTCGGTGCCACCCGTTCCAGGGGCAGTGCCGTTGTCGGTGCCGCCCGTTCCAGGGTTGGTGCCGTTGTCGGTGCCGCCCGTTCCAGGGTCAGTGCCGTTGTCAGTCCCGCCCGTTCCAGGGTCCGTGCCGTTGTCGGTACCGCCCGTTCCAGGGTCAGTGCCGTTGTCGGTGCCGCCCGTTCCAGGGTCAGTGCCGTTGTCAGTGCCGCCTGTGCCCGTACTGGGCGTTGAGCCTGCATTGCCTAAGTCTAAGCTGGTTTGCATATTACTCAGCGCACTGCCTTTGCTCCCTTCTCCACCCAGGCTAAAGCCACTGTTTAAGTCTGGCACATTGGCCAAGCTCACTTGAGTCGGCAATTGTTCTTGAACGTCCAGTGTTTGATAGGTGATGGCGGTACCACTGGGCGCACTCAGATCGCCTGTGGCGAGATCAATGCCCCAGCCTTCGGGCAACATATCCACCACCACAATGGGATCGATAGTGCCTGCATTGAGATTGACCATGAGTTCCGACACTTCTGTACTCGGCATGTTTTGCACTTCAGTTTCGTTTAGTGCATCCACTTGCTCAGGGCTGAGCGCTTCAATGGTGTCGGTGGCTAAAGCTTGCAGGCTGTCACCATTAAGATCGCTTAAGGCTTCTGGCGGCAAGCTGGCGACTTGATCAGGTGTGATGCCTGCTACCGCTTCGGTACCCAAATTAGCCAGTTGTGAAGCACTGAGTTGGCTAAAAGCCGCAGGCGGAATCGCTGCCAGTTGCTCGCTGTTGAGTTGATTCAACATCGTGGGCGGCACGGTCGCAATGCTCTCAGGGGTCAGCGCGGCAAAGTTTTCAACGGGTACTGCTGCTACCTGATTAGGCGCATCGGGATCAGGCGGTGGCTCAAAGGTGGCAGTGCAATGTTTGTCGCTGTTGAGCGTGACTTCACCGCTGGTGGTGCAATCGCCGCCCCATCCGGTGAATAACCAGCCGTCTTGACGCACGGCTTTGAGCAAAATATCCGTAAAAGGTGGATATTGGCCTTGTCCATCCACGCGCCCCTGACCTGTCACGTCTACGGTCAAGATAAAGGTATCTTGTGTAAAGCTCAGGCCACAGGTTTTGCTGTCATCCATCAACACGCCAATGAAAGGTTTACTGACATCGCCTAAACAATCGCCTGACCAACCAAGGAAGAACCATTCGGAAGCCGGTGTGGCTGTCAAAAAAGCGCTGTCGTTAAAGGCGTATTCGCCATCTCCTGTGACGCTGCCTTGACCTGAAATATTCACGGTTAAAGTGATGGCGTTATTGATCTCGCTAAATATGGCTTCGCAAGTGATGGCAGTTGTCACCGTGACTTGTCCATCAGCATCACAATCCCCTGCCCAGCCGTCAAATTGCCAGCCTTCAGCGGGCGTGGGAATGAGTTGTGCCACGTCTTCAAATAGATAACTGCCTGCACCTTCTACGTCACCTTGTCCATTGATCGTGGCGCTGACGTTAAAGGATTGTCGCTCAAAATGCGCGGCACACTGTTTGTCGGTATTCATCACCACAGCCCCTTGGCTGTCGCAGTCTCCGCTCCACTGCTTAAACGTCCAGCCTGTGTCGGCGGTGGCGGATAATTGTGCGGTGTCGCCAAATACATAGCCGCCTGTGCCGCTGACTTGGCCTTGACCGTTCGTGCTGGCAGATAGCGTGAAGTTTTGTAAGGCGAAGCTTGCGGTGCAGTGTTTGTCTGTGTCGATGAATACGCTGCCATTAGCCGCGCAATCGCCACTCCAAGCACTTAATGCCCAACCGGATTCGGGGGCGGCAGATAATTGCACGGTGTCGCCAAACACATAGCTTCCCGCGCCACTGACTTGACCTTGGCCTTGGCTCACGCTGGCGGTCAGATTAAAGCTTTGACGGCTAAACGTGGCAGTGCAGGTTTTGTCGCTGTCCATATTCACAGGTATCGTGCTACAAGCGCTGTCCCAGCCGTCAAATTGCCAACCCGCAGCGGGTGTGGCGCTGATGTTGACGGGGGTAAAACTGGGATAACTGCCTGCGCCTGTCACCACACCTTCGCCCACTTGGTTCAAGCTCAAAGTGAAGCTTTGCTGGGTGAAAGCCGCCGTACAGTGTTTATCAGCGTCTAAAAAGGCAGTGCCATCAACATCGCAATCACCGCCCCACAGCACGGGTAGTGTCCAGCCTGCGGAAGGAGTCGCGGTCAGCGTGAGGGCTTGTTGAGATAAATGCGAGCCAGTGCCCGACACAGTACCTTCGCCGCCTGTGATGTCAGCGGTGAGATTAAAACTCAATTGGCTGAAAGTGGCGGTGCAAGTGTAGTTGTTATTGATAAACACGCTGCCATTGCTGGAACAACCGCTCCAGCCATCAAACACCCAACCCGCTGCGGGTGTGGCAGATAATTGAACGGAGTCACCTTGAGTGACCACCACCTCTCCAGGGCCTGGACTGACGCTGCCTTCGCCTGTCACCAACATCGTCAAGGTGCGCTCATTATCAAACACTTGAATCGCTGCGGTGCCGCTGGTCTGTCCTGGCGCACTGGCGGTAAGAGTCAGACTTTGCGTGCCATCTAATGTGCTGTCATCCATCGCATCAATAGCAAAGGTCGCGCTGAGTTCTCCATCAAGAATCACCACGGTCAGCGGCACGGTGGCTTCACCCATGTCGCTACTGGCTAAACTCACAGTCAAATCGCCTTGCGTACTACTTTCTCGACTCACAGTGCCCGTGATGGCACCCGCTCCGGCTCCTTCACCTGCCGTCCCAGCAGATAACAGCACTTCTAAAGCGCCTTTGCCAATGGTTACGCTGGCAGCGGTAGACATATCCACACCGCCGTTTGTTACCCCGCCGTTGTCTTGTAAGAACATTTCAAGCGTGGCAACGCCTGCCCCCGCATTGAGCGTGTAGGTGAATTGTCCATTGGCGGCCACGGTGGGAGGTGCTGCATCATTGAGGATGTCTGTGGGGTCGGTGACATTGACAATAAACAGCGGTGTTTGGCTTACATTTTCATCAACGCTGCCTAAATCAATATTAAACGCCCAAGCGGGGACGGTGTGTGCGCCGCTCAAAGCGATAGGGTGTGTAATATCGTGGCTTAAATACTCAAAACTGGGCTGATCATTGACGGGTACCACGGTGATTTGCGCCACTTCGGTATCGGCACTGAAGGCCGTGGCCCCCCCGCTGCTAATAATCGCGGCGGTGTTGCCGTTGACCGTGGCATCATTTTTATCCCATAAACGGAAGTTAATCGCCGCCGTGCCGTGATAATCAGCATTTGGCACAAAGCGCAAACGGGTGACGACATCGCTGGCTAACATCCGCGCATGACTGGCAGACACCACGCCCACGGCTTGCCAACTGCTGCCATTATTTAAGCTGTATTCCCACGCGCCATTGCTTTCATCGGTGGTGAAAATCGCTAAACCATGCGTATCGGCGGGATCATCGTCGCTCAGCATCGTCACCGCAGGTTCTACGGAAGCGATGATCTCTGAGATTAAATTGCCATTGCTGGCGACATCCTCTTCGAGAATATCCGTCAACACAGGTGCGCCGCTAAAATCTAGCACGGGCGCGTCGTTGACGGCATTCACAGTGATGGTGAAAGTGAGGGTGGCAGACGTATCCAGGCCACCGTTGGCGGTGCCGCCGTCATCTTGTACGGTCACGTCAAAAGTGGAAGTGCCGTTTTGTGCGGCGGCGGGGGTGTAAGTCAAAGTCCCGCTGTTATCCACCGCAGGCACAGCGCTGAACAAACCAGAGTGGCTGATAGCGCTGACCGTGTAAGCCACCACGCTATCGCTTTCATCGGTGCCGGAATCAAACGTCGCCCAGCCTGCTAAAGTTTGTGCGCCAGCATCTTCATCAATGGTCGCAGGGTTTGAGGCAGTAAAAGACGGCTGATCGTTGACTTGATTGACGGTGACAGTGAAGCTTTGCTGCACGTTTTCCGTGCTTTCATTCAAACTCAACACCACATTGTGCGTACCCACTTCAGCATTGGTCGGCGTACCGCTTAAAGTCGCCGTGCCGTCGCCGTTGTCTGTGAACGTCAGCCACGTCGGCTTGGTGGGTACTGTGATCGCAGGTGATGCGCCGTCCGTGCTTTCATTGTCCGTAGTGGTGATGCTGTAGCTATAAGCCGCATCTTCGTTGACGCTCGTCACTTCTGTGCTAGAAAACGCGGGTGGGCGTTTTTCGTAAGCACCGATGCTACAGTTGGTGCTTTGTGGGCGGGTGATGCCGCGTGCGTCGGTCGCTTCGCAACTGGCATTATCGCCTGCGTTGGCGGCGGGAGAGCCGGGGAGCAATGCCATTGTTTGCATTGAGCCGCCGTTGTCCTGGAGCGTGCCTAGATTAGGATCGCCTGTGACCATGCTGGAAGCATTTGTCGCACAAGAGCCATCTTTAATCAGGTTGTTAGTGTGAGTGAGAAAAGTGCCCGAACAATCACCACCTGTGTTGTTAGCAATAAGGGTGTTTTTCAAAATCCGGGTGGCACCTGTTCCGATGTGAAGGCCACCAGAACCAGAGGTACTATTACCTGAAATCGTGCTGTTTAAGAGGGTGATACTTGCGTTGCCACCACGTATTGCAGCACCAGCACCATTGGCTGAATTGCCTGTAAAGATGCTATTGATAACCGTCAGAGTACTTGAGTTATCATTATAAACGGCACCACCGCCTACACTGGAAGCTGTATTGTTAGCAAAAACACTGTTTTTAACCGTCAACACACCGTTTGAATTGTTGATAGCACCGCCTCTAGCAGCAGTATTATCCGACAACATGCACTGCTCAATGGTCAAATTGATCGCAGTCCCCATAGAGATAGCTCCGCCGTATATCCCTCCTGCATTACCATTACTGAGCGTTAAAGCTTTTAAGGTAGCGGTTGTAGTGCCAACAAAGTCAAGCAAGCGAATGCTACTGGCAGTAGTGATAGTAATATTGTTTGCACCGCCATCAATCGTCAGGTCTTTATTGACATCAAGCTCGCTAAGCAATGTGATCGTGTGATCGGTATCAAAGGTCACCGTATCCCCCACGCAAGCCGCACCCACCGCCCAGCGCAAAGAATTCGCGCCCGTATCAGCGCTGCTGGTCACCACAGGATTGCTGGCACAAGCCACCGTCACATCAAAGCTTTGCGTCACATTTTCCGTGCTTTCATTCAGGCTTAGCACCACCGCATTGACTCCCGCATCACTGCCATCCGGTGTACCCGTCAAAGTCGCTGTGCCGTTGCCGTTATCGGTTAGCGTTAGCCAAGCGGGTTTGGTGGGGGCGGTGATTGCAGGTGACGCACCGTCGGTGGTTTCGTTATCGGTGGTACTGATGTTATAGGTATAGACCGTGCCACTCGTTGCGCTGGTCACTTCCGTACTGGAAAAGGCGGATGGGTGTTTTTCATACGCACCAATGCTGCAATTCGTGCTTTGTGGGCGGGTGATGCCGCGAGCATCTGTGGCTTCGCAACTCGCGTTGTTCCCAGCATTAAGCGCGGGCGAACCCGGCAATAAAGCCAAGGTATGAATTGAGCCACCATTATCTTGCAAAGTGCCAAGTGCTGGGTTGCCGCTCAAGCGACCGCTGATTGTAGTACCTGAGTTACAACTATTATCTTCAAACAAATTGTTGATATTATCGTTGATATTGCCTGTCTGGAGATAACAGTCTGAACCAGACACCGCACCAGCAAAGATATTGTTATACAAATTCAACGTGCCACTCGCATCAAGATTGTAGACACCTGCCCCCTTACTAACAGGTGCGGAATTGGCAGAAAATGTACTGTTATAGATATTTAGAGTGCCACCATCGCCGCCAAGAAGAATGCCTCCTCCTCTGGAAGTCGCAATATTATTGTAAAAAATGCTATTTTTTACGGTGAGTGTTGCCCCACTCACACGAATAGCCCCCCCATGTCCCGCTTGATTATTTTTGAATAAGCAGTTTTCCACTGTAAGTGTGACATCAGGACCAGAAATACCTGCACCAGTCGAGTTAGAAGCTGCGCTACCGTCCGCAATAGTCAAACTATTAAAGGCAATAGTGGTGGATGCACCTAGACTAAATACTCGCACTGCGCCACCACCGCTAACCGTCATGTTTTGTCCACTGCCATCAATGCTCAAATCTTTATCAATGTCTAATTGACCACTGCTGCTGATGTCAATAGTGCTGCCCGCAATCCCCGCATCGAATGTTACCGTATCCCCCACACAAGCCGCTTGAATCGCCCAGCGCAAAGAATTCGTACCCGTATCGGCACTGCTGGTCACCACAGGATGACTGGCACACGTCACAGTGACATCAAAGCTTTGCGTCACATTCTCCGTGCTTTCATTCAGGCTCAGCACCACCGCATTGGCACCCGCATCACTGCCGTCCGGTGTTCCACTCAAAGTAGCGGTGCCGTCGCCATTATCGGTCAGCGTCAGCCAAGCAGGCTTGGTGGATGCGGTGATCGCAGGCGATGCACCGTCGGTGCTTTCGTTGTCGGTGGTGGTGATGTTGTAGGTATATGCTGTACCCGCCGTGGCGGCGGTGACTTCCGTGCTGGAAAACGCAGGTGGGCGTTTTTCATACGCACCGATACTACAGTTAGTGCTTTGTGGGCGGGTGATACCGCGTGCGTCTGTCGCTTCGCAATTGGCATTATCGCCTGCATTGGCGGCGGGAGAGTTGGGGAGCAGTGCCATAGTGTGAACGGTACCGCCATTATCTTGCAAAGCACCCAGCAGCGGATCGCTGCTGACCAAGGGGCTACAAGTACCATCTTCAATTAGGTTATTGGTATTCGTAGTTACACCGCCACTCGCATCATAAAAATAACAATCACTACCGCTAGTGGTGTTGGCAATAATGTTATTACTTAATGCCAAGAAACCACCATGACTGCGAATGGTATGTTTACTGTTATCAGAAAATGTGCTGTTTTTGATAGTAATGGTGTAAGTCGGATTGATATTTAATGCAGCACCACCAATGGATGCCGTGTTGTTATAAAAGGTGCTATTAAAAATATTGGCATCACTCGCTAGGTCTAATGTTCCACCGTGGGTAGCTGAACTGCCATTGCCTGAAAAAACACTGTTATTGATGGTCAGAAGCAGCGCCCCCGCATAACTTTCTATGGCTCCCCCTTTTGCGGCTGTATTATTGCTCATTACGCTGTTACTCAGCGTGACTCCCGCACCACTGGCCACAAAAATACCACCGCCATTCTGCGCACCTGCATGACCATTGCTAATCGTTAAACTATTTAAATTGATTGAACCGCTGGCTACATTGAATACGCGCGTTACGTTATTACCACTCACGGTGATGTTATTGGCACCACCATCAATGCTCAAATTTTTGTCCAACGTCAATTCACTGGCAAGCGTGATGCTGTAATCCGCATCAAAAGTCACGGTATCACCTGAGCAAGCCCCTGCAATGCCATCTCGCAAGGAGCCAGCACCCGAATCGGCATTATTACTGACGATGGGATTACTCATACAAGCCACAGTAATGTTAAAGCTCTGCGTCACATTTTCCGTGCTTTCATTCAGGCTCAATGTCACCGAATGGCTACCCACATCAACACCCAAGGGCGTACCCGTCAAAGTGGCTGTGCCATCGCCATTATCCGTCAGCGTCAGCCCCGCGGGTTTGGTGGGTGCGGTGATCGCAGGCGATGCGCCGTCAGTGGTCTCGTTGTCGGTGGTAGTGATGCTGTAGGTATACGCCGTACCTGCTGTGGCGGCGGTGACTTCCGTGCTGGAAAAGACGGGGGGGCGTTTTTCATACGCACCGATGCTGCAATTCGTGCTTTGTGGGCGAGTGATGCCGCGTGCGTCTAAGTTGTTGACCGTGCCTGCGTCGGCGCAAGCGGTGTTGTTGCCTGCGTTGGCGGCTGGGGAATCGGGTAACAGCGCCATCGTTTGCACTGACCCGCCATTATTTTGTAATGCACCGAGATTGGGGTCACCAGACAGAGCGGGGCTACAAGTATTGTCTTCAATCAGATTATTGATGTTTGTGGTAATGCTGCCAGGCAGTGTTGTACCAATACGGCAGTCACCCCCCCCTGTGTTATTCGCTATAATATTATTGCTAAACACAGCCAGTATGCCGTCTACATTGATATTTCCACCTTGACTCGCGGCTGAGCTATTGCCAGAAAAAGTGTTATTCACAACTGACAGATTGGTGGCCGCAGAAGCAAGATTAACCCCACCACCAGAGCTGGTGGCGGTATTCCCAATAAAGGTATTATTGATGACTTGACCAGAATCAACGCCGCTGAATTGGAGCGCACCACCACTTTGGATAGATTGATTTCCATTAAAAAGGCTGGTGAATATATGACTGCGGGTTTTACCGCTGCCGGTGCCTGCTATCTGAGCAATGGCTCCCCCATACCCACTCACCAAGGTTTTGTTATTTTCAAATAAACTGTGACTAACGGTGATAACGGTATCCGTATTCCCTTCATTTTGTAGGCTAATCGCGCCACCATTTTTGTTCGATTCATTTGCACTGAAAATGCTATTGCCCACACTCACATTAGCACCATCATTGAGCCTGAGTGCACCGCCACGCTGAGTAGTGGAATTGCTAGTAAAGGTACTGTTACTCACACTGCCAGTGATATCTAAACCAAAATTGATCGCGCCACCGCCACCATCCGTCGAGTTATTCGTTGAATTACTAATGAAAACCGTTCCAGTCACAGAAATATCTGTAGGCGCGCTCAGTGTAGCGATAGCTCCACCAAAACCGAAAGTCGATCCATTGGCCTGATTGCCATTAAAAGTACCGCCGTTAATGGTGGCTGTCGTTCCACTGAAAGAGATGCCACCACCCGCTCCAGTATTTGCGGCATTAGTGCTGAAATCTGTATCACTGACACTCAAAGAGGTGCCTGAGCTATAAATAGCACCGCCGCTATAAGCCGTGTTGCTGGTGAAGCTACTGTTTGTCACTGTCAATGGGCCGATGGTATAAATCGCACCACCAGAGCGATTACCACTAACAGTACCTGTCGCGGTGTTATTGTCGAAATGACAGTTATTAATGCTTAACGTGGACGCACTATTTGTGACGTTTATCGCACTGCCAACCGTTGAAATACCTTTACTCAAGGTCAGGCTTTCCAGGCTCAAGTTGCCTGCACTCACATCAAAAATTGGCACATCACCTGTGCCGTTGCTGTCAGTATCACCACTCATTGCAATATTATTGCTACCACCATCAATGGTGAGGGGTTTATTGATGCTGAGTGGGTTGGCGAGAAGAATGCTGTAATCCGCATCAAACGTTATCGTATCCCCACTACACGCCGCAAAAATAGCTGCCCGCAATGAAGTCGTGCCAGAATCAGCATTGCTGGTGACTATCGGATGACTCACACAAGGTATGGTGATGTTAAAACTCTGCGTCACATCCTCTGTGTTTTCATTCAAACTCAGCACCACAGCATGACTTCCCACATCATCAAAACCAGGCGTACCTGTTAGCGTTGCCGTGCCATCAGTGTTATCCGTCAAACTTAACCAAGCTGGCAGAGTCGGCGCGGTGATGACAGGCGATGCGCCGTCGGTGGTCTCGTTGTCGGTGGTGGTGATGTTGTAAGTGTAAGCCGTGCCGCTCGTTGCGCTGGTCACTTCCGTGCTGGAAAAGGCGGGTGGGCGTTTTTCGTAAGCACCGATGCTGCACAAGGTGCTTTGTGGGCGGGTGATGCCGCGTGCATCAAAGTTGTTGACTGTAGTGGCATCGGCACAAGTGGTGTTGTCGCCTGCGTTGGCGGCAGGAGAATCTGGCAACAGCGCCAAAGTGTAAACCCCTGAGCCGCCGTTATCCTGATACGCACCCAGCAAAGGATCGCCCGTCAAGGCAGGGCTGCAAGTACCATCCTCAATCAAATTACGCACATTGCTTGATAGAGTGCCAGTGTTGTTGCAATCATAGCTTGTGCTGTTTGCCACCAAAGCATTTTTCAAATGCAAGGTACCATCACTATATACACCAGTAGAGTTGCTGGCTAAGGTGGAATTCAGAATATGTAGCGTCCCTGAATTGGATACGCCCCCACCGTGACCTGTCGCCGTATTGTTATACACACTGGTACTGATGAGATGAGCCGTACCTTGAGCATTGCGCAAAGCCGCCCCTTGACCACTGGCAGTATTATTTGAAAAATCACTATCAAATACTTTCAACAGCGCACTGCTGCCTGTGTTGTAGATAGCCGCCCCATCGGTTTGACTGCTGTTATTGAAAAATACCGTGCTGTAAACACTTAAAACCCCATCGTCAACATACACCGCAGCACCTTTGCCCGAGCCTGTCACCACGTTGTTTTGAAATAATACATATTGCAATAGTACATTGGCGCTACTGCCCACGTATAAAGCCGCACCATGATCATTAACCAGTGCCCCCTTTTCAAGGGTCAAGTTTTTCAAATCCACCGAGCCAGAACTGACATAAAAAATCGGTGTGCTGTCGTTGCCATCAATGCGAATGGTGCGGGGATCGCCATCAATAGTGAGGTTTTTATTGATGGTTAAATCGCTCGCCAGCGTGATGGTGTGATCCGCATCGAAAGTCACAGTATCTCCACTACAAGCCGCTTGAATGCCCCAGCGCAAAGAATTCGCACCCGAATCAGCATTGCTAGTGACGACAGGATTAGTCACACACGCCACCGTCACATCAAAGCTTTGCGTCACGTTTTCCGTGCTTTCATTCAAACTGAGCACCACCGCATTTGCTCCGACATCGCTACCATCCGGCGTGCCCGTCAAGGTCGCCGTGCCATCACTGTTATCCGTCAAACTCAACCAAGCAGGCAGAGTTGGCGCGGTGATGACAGGCGATGCGCCGTCAGTGGTTTCGTTATCCGTGGTGGTGATGTTGTAGGTATACGCCGTGCCCGCCGTGGCAGTAGTGACTTCGGTGCTGGAAAAGGCGGGGGGACGTTTTTCATACGCGCCGATGCTGCAATTCGTGCTTTGTGGGCGAGTGATGCCGCGTGCGTCTAAGTTGTTGACCGTGCCTGCGTCTGCACAAGCGGTGTTATCGCCTGCGTTGATGGCAGGAGAACCAGGCAGTAAAGCCATGGTGTGGACGGAACCGCCGTTGTCTTGCAAGCTGCCTAAGAGAGGAACTGATGTCGTGCTCGGTGTACCACAGCCAGTATGATTTTCAATTAAATTATTGACATCAGATGCTAGGCTTGCAGTGGTTAAAACACAGTCATTTGCACCAGAACCATTGTTGTTATTGGCAAGAATGCTATTTTTTAAATGCACGGTGCCTTGTTTAAAATGAACTCCCCCACCATTGGTTGTGCTGGTTGCAGTATTATTAGCAAATGTCGAATTCAAAATAGATACAGTACCGCTGGTGTTAATGTATATAGCCCCCCCCCCGCCAGTACTTGCGGTTGACGTATTATTATAAAAACTGCTGTTGATCACCTCTCCAGAACTGTCACTCCCAAACCCAAGCGCACCACCGAAACCGGCTTCATTACCATAGAAAACACTGTTTTTTACCTGTAGAGAGCTTGTGTCTGAGGCGGTAATAGCACCCAGATGAGTCGATGGCGAAGAAGCATTTGAAACAGTGCAATGTTCAAGTGTCAGCACAGCAGTGTTAGAAATGTGAACAGCACTACCTGCCCCAGCCCCCGTCCCTTTATCTAAATGCAAATACCTTAAGCTAATGGTTCCAGCATCTATATTA
Organism: Thiotrichales bacterium; assembly: GCA_016744475.1. Classification (GTDB taxonomy): domain Bacteria; phylum Pseudomonadota; class Gammaproteobacteria; order Beggiatoales; family Beggiatoaceae; genus BB31. The sequence continues at coordinate 40,750 of JADGEH010000007.1, forward strand.
AAAATAGTGACGTCGCCGGTACCATCGCTATCGCTATCACCACTGATAGTGATGTTATTAGTTTCGCCATCAATACTCAGGTTTTTACTAATACCCAACTGGCTGGCCAGCGAGATGGTCTGCCCTGCAAGACTGGCATCAAAAGTAATGACGCTGCCATTCCCCGCACAAGCGATGACATTACGCAAAGAACCCGCGCCAGAATCGGCTGCGCTGGTCACTGTGGTGGTGGCATTGTTCACATTGCTTTCACTGCCGCTGGCAATATAAAAATCATTCGTATCATTGGCGCTGCTGGCGGTATCTGCCGCCGTATTACCAGAAAAACTCACACCGCAAGAAGCTGCGCCGATGCTCGGCAAACTTGCAGGCATAGATTCGTTGTTAGCATTAGTATTGGTCGTTAAGTGCATGATAAACAACGCGCCGCCCAAGCCTTGTCCGTCATTGGTGGGTGTCGGGTTTCCGGCTCCACCCGTAGTGCTGTTATTGCTGAAAGTCACTGTTTGCAACGTCAAAGTACCCGTGCGAATAAAGATCGCACCCCCCAAGCCTGCACCGCCGCCGCCGTTATCGCCAGCAGCAAAACCACCCGCCCCATTGAGGCGACCACCGCCGCCGCCAAAGCCGCCTTTGCCGCCGGCTAATGTAGGGCTATTACTACCCGCAGCACCGCCGCCACCGCCAAAGCCACCGTTACCGCCCGCGCCATTACTGGAGCTGCTGCCAGAACCGCCGCCGCCGCCAAAGCCACCATGACCACCACGACTACCACTACTAGAAGAAGCGCCACCGCCGCCGCCGCCAAAACCGCCTGTGCCACCGATCCCTGAGTTATTGCCACCGCCGCCGCCGCCATAACCACCATTGCCACCAGTTGCTGAACCCGCTCCATTACCAAAGGCATCCGTGCCCCCCGTGCCCGTACCGCTACCATTAGTCGCCAGTCCACCACCGCCACCACCGCGACTGGCATTAGCTGCGCCATTACCATAGAAACCACCGCCGCCAGCCCCAGGGAAACCATCGACACGCGCACCATTACCGCCCATGCCGCCACCGCCGCCTTTGCCACCGCCTTTGCCTAGACCGCCTACCGCTTGATTGTTATCCAGCGTGACATTGATGAGTGAAACATCACCGTCATAAATCAAAATGGCACCGCCCATACCAGCACCACCACCACCACCATTCTTAGCGTCTCCGCCTTTGGCCATGCCTTTTTCGATGGTCAAGTCTTGAAACACCACGGTGCCGCTTTCGACAAAAAACGGGCGTTTATCGCCTGTGCCATCCGTGTCTTCATCGCCAGTAACGATACTGGTGGCTTCAGATGCGCCCTGAAAGGTGATGTTGCTGGTGATGGGAATCGTCGGTGCACCGACAAAGGTGCCGACGGGAATGCTGATAATGTCGTCGCCACTGCCTGCGGTGCAAGCACCACTGGCGGTGCTGTCGTTGTTAGCCGCTTCGATGGCCTTGCTCATGGTGCAAGTGACGGCATCAATGGTGATAGTCGCCGCTTGTGCTTGTGGCAACAAGCTACAAGCCAACAATATCCATGCTGATAGGCAATGTGATGGGCGCATGGGTAGCGTGCGGAAGGGGGTTTGATGGGCGTTCATATTCGTCAGCCTCTAGTGTAAAAAACGTGATATTGCAGTCAACAACTGTGTTTGCTCGTATCCTTGATGTACAAGGGAGAGGATTCTGGCATCGTAGACGGGGCTTTTATAGCGTTATATTGACTCAGTTGAACTGAGCTAAACAGTGCAAAAGACCTGACATTCTGTGTTCATAAGGCTCACAAAATTTGGAGTCTAAAACCTTTGCGTAGCGCCTGATTAGGTTAATTTTAGCATGGATCAACGCCCTTGAAATGAAGCGACCATTCATCGCCATGACCAGTGGTAGTGGCCTGATTCACAAACCTTATGTAGCCACTGTATGAGCGCTTAAAGTCAGTGATGAACGGCGATTAAAATCCTGTTAAAAAGGGGCTAGGCGCTTGATTGCGACGAATTTACCCTTAAGAGCCTATACGAAAACGGGATAATCGGCTGCAAACCCCATTTTCTATTTCACTTCCTAACCTTATCTGAGCATCATGCAAACTCATTTAGATTCTCTACAACAGCAGGTTAATCAAAGCATTATTGGCCAGGAAGGGCTGGTCACACGGCTCTTAAAAACGAGCATTGGCTGGTTGCTGCGGGGATGACATTCATCGTGCGTCCGCTCAAAGTGACTATTGGGCTAGTGAGTGATGCATTATGCCAACATGTAACCGCACATTTTATAATGCGTATTGCGTCAATGCCCCTGATACTTCTTCCCGGTTTTATTGCCTTTGTCTAACAGTCATAGGGCATACTTTCTCTAAAATCTGGCAGTCAATATCGAACACCTTTCTAAGGAGAAAAAACAGATGTTGAAATTTTACACATTGATCTGTCTGCTGTTATCTATGGCGTTAAATCATTCTGTATATGCAGAATTAACTCAGCTCAGTTTAGACACGATCACGGAATCAGAGGAACCCTTTTCTAGGCGTGTGTATTCTTATGATTTTAATGTCAGACCGGATGGCACTATTGATGTTATATATTCCAAGCCCGTAGTGGGAGAAGATCGTGCTCGAATTATTTATATGAATAAACCTGTGGGTGGAACTTGACCTGCTGAATCAGAAAGAATTATTTTAGAAGAATTTGGCTCGGTATTGTCTGTGTCTACTTGGCTGATGTTTGATCCTCAAACCACCACTATTCACATCAGTTATCTGGTTAAAAGAAATTATATTAATCAACAGGGAGCAACCCATACTCATGGCTTAGTCTATCAAACAATCAATAATAGAGTTATTTTTATTTAAAAATCAACCAGTTAGGTGCGTAGAATTTCCACAACCCAGTACGAACCCCAAGAAATTCATCATAAAAATCAAAGCTATGTAATCGTAGTCTATTTGATAGAATTTGGTATCTTTTCATAGCTCCAATACTATGTTCAACTACAATCCTTTTTGATGAAAGCTCTTTAGTGAACTATTTTTGTTCTTTTGATAATGGATTATTTTTAGATTTTTTATAGGGCAGTTCTAATGATTTAGAAGTATAAATTTTTCCAAACCCAGTGTCACCAGAAGCAACCTTAATATTGAAATTTTCAAACCAGTTTATATTTGGTGGGAACATTTTTTTTCAGTCAATTAAAATCTTGCATATTTCCATTAACATTGGGACTCAAATACTTAATATATGTCTCTGTTGTAATTATCACTATTGACTTCAATGTGTGACTTTTTTTGCCTGAATAATGCTATTGCTGAATGCCTTTATCATTTGGGCGTTGTATTCTTTGTTCTGTTGCATCATTAAGAATTTCAATACCTGTTGCTTGCTGGCGCTTAGCATTTGAGGCATCCATACCTGAATAAATCATATCCTAGTCCTGATTTAAGGCTAAATAATCAGCCCTATCAAGGTGAACAATCTACTGTAAAATAAGGATTATTTCTATAATCAACGGAATGATAGTGAAGTTCAATAGACAAAAAAATATTATTTTCATCACGGGTGGCTATTATGTTGGAAGTTGTTTGCCGTGTTAGAAAAAATGTATATTCAGCCTCTCTAAATTCAAACATAGATGCGAGCCGCCAAGCAGTGTATGACAAGCTATACAATGTAGAACTAAACACCAGTCAAGAACTTGTACGTTATATAGAAAAACTATATCAGTTGTTAAGACTGCCTGTCCTTCAAGGACTGGCAGTCTTGGATTTGGCTCTATCTCAAGCCTACAAATGATATACTTTATCTATATTGGCTCAGAATCAGAATTAATTATCCGAGAAATGAAGGCAGCACAAACGCCTTTATGACAAGGATTTAGAACAAAGTTTTTAGATGGCAACTGCATTGAAGCAACAGAAAAAGACTGAAAGTCTTAAGAAAAACCAACGCAGGTGCATGACCTGGGACATCATTGGTTGTATTTGAACAAGAATGAGGCATTGTTAGCGATGTATTCCCTTGTGAAGACGGACATGCTCAAGAACGCTCGCTGTTATCTTCTGTATTAGAAACCATTAAAAAAGATGATTTATGGTGTGCTGATAGGCATTTTTGCACGTTAGGTTTTCTATTTGGAATACAGCATAAAGAAGCCTATTTTGTCATTCGACAACATGCAAACACTCCATTGACATCATTGACTGAAAAGACATTTATAGGTGAATCCGACACGGGTAAAGTCTATGAACAAAATATAGGGAGAAGACATTGATGTGCGTCGAGTGATTGTAGAATTAAAAAATACAACCCGTAACGGAGATAAAGAACCGTGCAAACTTATGTGAGAAAACTTTAAAACACTTATGGTCAACTACTTACGTCCTCCATTATGGGGTCTCGGTAACACATCACCTGTTTCGGCATAGAGGTTTAGTCCATCTCAAATCATTTGAATACGGCGCGGGCATTGATAGCTCCCTGGCAAAAGGCATGATAACAACGGAACCAAATATGAAATTGCTATATGCCTCTCCCTCGCAACAAGTCTAATGATGTTTATCCACCTAATTGATCATCCGCCACATGATAACGTGGGTCTTCAATCACATTCACTTCCACTAAATCCCCCGCTTTACGTAATAACTGACGACATTCCAGACTGAGATGACGCAAATGCAAACGCTTACCCGCATTAAGATAACGTTCAGCTAAGGTATCAATGGCTTCAATGGCGCTGTGATCCATGACACGAGAATGTTGAAACTCGACCACTACATCGTCGGGATCATTTTTCGGGTCAAATAAATTCTGAAAATTATTCACTGAAGCAAAAAACAAAGGGCCGTGTAGTTCATAGACTTTACCGCTTAGATTGCCTGTATAGGTTTTGACATTGATATGTTTGGCATGTTCCCACGCAAAGACCAAGGCTGAAACAATCACGCCGACCACCACCGCAATGGCTAAATCTGTGGCTACCGTCACGCCAGACACCAGCACTAGAACAAAAGCATCTGCACGAGGAATTCTGCCCATAATGCGTAAACTTGACCACTCAAAGGTACCGATAACCACCATAAACATCACACCGGTCAAAGCCGCGAGAGGAATCATCTCAATCAAGCCTGACGCGAATAAAATAAATATTAATAAAAACAAGGCTGCAGAAATACCCGATAAACGCCCACGCCCACCAGAGTTAATATTGATCATGCTTTGCCCGATCATGGCACAGCCGCCCATGCCGCCGAAAAAGCCTGTGACCGTATTCGCCACGCCTTGTCCCACACATTCTCGATTGCCTTTGCCACGGGTTTCGGTCAAATCATCAATTAAGCTCAAAGTCAGCAAAGATTCAATTAAGCCTATCGCTGCCAAAATCACGGCATAAGGAAAAATAATCGTCAAAGTGTCCCAAGTGAGAGGCACGCTAGGAATGTGAAAAGACGGTAAACCGCCTGCAATAGAGGCGAGATCACCGACTGAGCGGCTGTCTAATTGCAAGCCAATAACAATCGCTGTCACCACAAGAATCGCTGCTAAAGAAGCGGGAATGACTTTGGTTAATTTAGGCAAAAAGTGAATAATCGCCATCGTTAAGGTGACTAAGGCCAACATGACATACAGCGCGTCCCCTTGTAACCATTGGGAGGCACCCGTGTCGTCTTTGATTTGAAAAGATTGAAGTTGAGCTAGAAAGATGACAATGGCTAATCCATTGACAAAGCCCAGCATGACGGGATGAGGCACCATGCGGATGAATTTCCCCAAGCGCAGCAAGCCGACGAGAATTTGAATAATGCCCATTAATACGACGGTAGCTAATAAATATTCCAAGCCATGCTGTGCCACCAACGCGACCATGACCACGGCTAATGCGCCTGTAGCGCCTGAAATCATGCCTGGACGACCACCAATGGCAGCGGTGATCAGTCCCACTAAAAAAGCGGCATACAAGCCGACAAGAGGCTCTACGCCAGCTACAAAAGCAAAGGCCACTGCTTCTGGCACCAATGCCAACGCCACTGTCAGCCCTGACAATATGTCATTCCTTGGGCAACCCTGTTCCGTACACTTAAAATTAAAAAACACAAAAAACCTCGACTCAGTGAATTAAAACCCTGAATATTACCATGTATATCCTTAATGACTGAGCCTGGGAACGCTGAAAATCGCTTATTTTTTTAATAAAAAACTTAAATATCATTCACCTATAGAACTTAAGTAAAGCCTTATTTAGCCTGCTTAAAAATAGACTCAAACGTAAAAAAACTGCGATGGCGGCGTACCTGAGTAGAACCAGGAAGCCACACTGATGACACAAGTCACCTTTCTATGTCATCTGTGAATTTAATCTTGTTAAGATGGTTTTATTGGGCGAAAGCCTTTTGGCTGTAGAAGTTGTGGATAAAACCTCATAAGCATAGACGGGACAAGGCTTAACAGCTTCTCACATCACATTAAACTTATCCCGGTTTAAACGCCGTGGCGAAAAGCAGCGGGATGGTGCGGGGTTTTTCGTTCATTTGAGGCGAATAGTCATTCTATTTCACGAGAATGAACGGAAAAATCCGCCCATATCCGCTGTTTTGCAGTCGGTGTTTTAAGCCGGGACAAGTCTATTAACCACAATCTAAGAGGTCGTCATGAAAAACTGTGTTTTACCCTGGGTGTTGGCATTGGGTTTTGCTCTATTAAGCGCGGGTATGGCTTATCAATTTATCTTGCGAGGCAATACATTAACGCTGGTGGATCAACGTGTGGCGGTGGTGCTGAGCGCTGAAGAACGGGCTTTAGTGCTGAGTGAAATGCGAGATTTTCTTGATAGTGTGCGAGAAATCACACAAGGCGTTGTCGAGCAAGATACGGCTACGATTGTGCGGGCGGCGCGTGCGGTAGGACGAGAATCAGCGCAAGGGGTTCCAGCCTCTTTAATGGGTAAACTGCCGTTTGAATTTAAAGCCTTAGGTTTGAAAACGCATTCGGCTTTTGATGAATTAGCCTTAAATGTAGAACAAATGAACAGCGTTGAATCCGCTTTACCCGAACTGGGCAAGGTCTTAAATAACTGCGTAGCCTGTCACGCCACTTATCGTTTAGCCATTACAGAAAACGCACAAGGAAGCCCTTAATGTCAGCGCCTGCTGGACAAAAAATCGCCGTTATGGCTGAGAGCTTATACCTGGTGAATTTACTACTGCTGCCCGGTGTGGGGTTTATCATGCTGCTGTGGTTGTGGTGGAAACACTCTTCAACAGCACCACAAATCGCCTGTTGCCATCTGTGGCAAACTTTATCAGCCAGCATTTGGGCAGGCATGTTATTAGTCTTTGTCAACGGTCTAGTAATTCTAACCGGGGGCTATCAATCCCCTTGGGTGTGGCTGATTGTGGGACTGTATTTCACCATATGCCATAGTGCTTTAGTGCTCTTAGGCGTGATGGGATTGGCTAAAGCCATGGCTGGGCAAGGTTTTCATTATCCATTCATTGGCACACAACGCTGTGATGTGTGTTAGCTATTAGACTTGTCCGGGTTTAAAACACCGACTGCAAAACAGCGGATATTGGCGGTTTTCTCCGTTCATCTTCGTTAAATAGAATGACTATTCGCCTCAAATGAACGAAAAAAACCACTCAATCCCGCTGCTTTTCGCTACGGCGTTTAAACCCGGACAAGTCTATTGATAAAACAGTCACACCCCCATGCGTCTGCGCACACCACGACAAGAGTCCCCGGTGATTTGGCCATGTGGTTTTTCATCCTGGCTGAACTCTTGGTCTTCACGCTATTATTTGCTGCCTACGCTTTTGCGCGAGCAGCAAATGTAGAGCTGTTCAATCACTACCAACAGACCTTAAATCGAGATATAGGCGCAGCCAATACTCTCGTTTTAATCACTGGCAGCTTGTTTGTGGTGTTCGCCGTACAAGCCATTCAAGCGGGAAAAACTCTCTTATGCCGTAACTGGCTATTAGCCGCTATCATTGCAGGCGGCTTTTTTGTCGTATTAAAAAGCATTGAATTGGCTGATAAATTCTCCCAAGGCATCACCCTCAGCACCAACATCTTTTACATGTTTTACCTGTCGCTCACCGTCTTCCACTTCATGCATGTCATTCTTGGCATGATCATCCTAGCCATCGTCGCCTGGAAAACCCACAAAAACGTATACTCCGCGCAACACCACACTGACATCGAAACAGCAGGTGCTTACTGGCACATGGTAGATTTAGTCTGGATCGTATTGTTTCCCTTAGTCTATGTCATACGCTAAATCAACATGTCAATCATAAACTTATGGGTTATTTTGGTGTTTCTAACAGGACTGACATGGGCTGTCGGTGATGCAGGTGGAACAGGCATGATTTGGGCACTGGGTTTGTTGCTCTCTGTATTTTTGAAAGGACACTGGATTATTCAAGATTTCATGGGTTTGCGTCATGCTCCTGCCCTGTGGCGCAGGCTGTTACACGGATGGTTATTCTTAGTCACTGGGCTTATTTTTCTAGCCTACTGGATGGCGTAGCATGGATTTATTCAGCACTTGACTGATAACGATACTGGGTATACAAGGCCAACACTTTTTTCACATACGCCTGGGTTTCTGGATACGGCGGCACCTGTCCACCATATTTGCGCACCGCCCCTTCTCCAGCATTATAGGCCGCTAACACCAAGCGCAGATCGCCTTTGAATTTACGCATCAAATAGCGCACATGTTGAATGCCAGCTTGTAGATTTTCCAATGGGTCTTGCAAATTCTTCACGCCATATTGCGCGGCGGTACCGGGCATTAACTGCATTAACCCCGTAGCCCCTTTAGGCGACACAGCACGCGGATTCCAATTAGATTCCACTTCAACTATCGCTCGCAATAACACTTGCTCCACAGCATTGACTTCGGGAGCAGGAGGCGTATAAGGCTGCCGTGTGATTTGTGCCGTACCGCCGTTATTATGTAAATGCAAAACCGTTGGCGGCGGTGTGGGCTGAGGCAGCGACGAAGACGCAGGCGGTGGCGTAGTGGTCAGATGCAATACGCCCTCAGCATCGGTATAACGATAGACAGGGGTGTCGGCAAAAAGATTTGCAGCGCAGAAAAGATGACAAAATAAGGGTACAGCGATAATGCCGTATGCTGATTTAAGCATGGATGTGAACCTGCATTTTTGATGACTGAAACGATATTTATTATCATTTTTGACGTTTAATTCAAAATTTATTTCATAAAAAAGGGATTTGAGATGATAAAGCCATCACAGGATCGTATATCAGAAGCGATTAAAGAAGTGGTGTCTGAATTAATGGAAAGGGTGATGGAGAAAGTGCTGATTAAAGACCCTTTTATTAAAGAAAAACACTATTCCTCTAAACCACTTTATGCGGCCTTAGTACCGGATGAAATATTTAAAGGCTCTCATTTTGAACGAAGATTTGTCACCCCATTGGGTGGTGTGTGGGAAAAACTGGCTAAAGTGGTAGCGCTAGAAGCACATGGTCGTTGTAATACGGGACACCTTGTCACAGGTACGGTCGGGGCTGAAAGTTTAAGGCGTATTCAGGAAGTATTAAATAATTTGGAACACAAAGCAAAAGGCAAGGCGAAAATCAAGCCTCACTGGAAAAATGAACTTCAATATATACAAGCAGGTGGCGGAGAACTTATATCCACCTCTGTGGTCTGCGATATTTTTATTGACAGCATAAAGACCGGAAAAAAATATGCTTTTGAATTGAAAGGCCCATTACCTAATAGTGACCAAACCAAAGTGAGTAAAGAAAAAATGTTTAAACTGTTAGCCATGCAGCCACAAATAGTGGACTACGCTTTTTATGCTTTACCTTATAACCCTTATGGTAAAAAACAGGATTATAAATGGAGCTTTCCTTTACGTTGGTTCAACATGTGTGAAGATAAATCGGTGTTGATAGGCGATGAATTTTGGGACATGATCGGCGGTAAAGGCACTTATGCTAAATTTGTTCGTGAAATAAATTCATTAGGGAAAGAATACAAAGAACGTATTTACAAAGAGTTTTTAGGTATTGAAGTGCCTGAAGAAATGACCGATGGAGCACTTAAATGACGAGCAAAGATGATGTCACTTTTTCATTTATTGATTTGTTCGCAGGCATTGGTGGATTCAAACTCGCTCTTGAAAAGAATGGTGGCAAGAGCTTGGGTTTTAGTGAAATCAACAAAGATGCCATCCATGCTTATTGTGACAACTTTAATGAAACACCCAGTCATAATTTTGGTGATATTACAAAAATTAAAAACTTGCCTACTCACGATGTATTGACTGCTGGGGTTCCTTGTCAAAGTTGGTCGATTGCGGGTAAAAACTTAGGTTTTGATGATGATCGAGGGCAACTTTGGAATGATACGATTTATTTACTTCAGCATTCAAAACCTAAAGCCTTTATTTTTGAAAATGTAAAAGGTTTAGTTGATCCTAGAAACCAAATGGCATTGGCTTATATTCTCAATAGAATAAAAGAAGCGGGGTATCATGCCCATTATTACACAATCAATGCTCATGACTATGGCGTTCCTCAAAGCAGAGTGCGCGTTTATATTGTTGGGTTTAAAGACAAAAATTTTTACCATCGTTTTAAGCTCCCACCCTATCCTGCTCAGAAAACAAAGCTTGCTGATATTTTAAACATTGAATCCCTCAGCTTAACTGCATCCAATGATGATTTTCAAAAAGATTTATTCGGCGATGTGATTCCGGAAAAGTCTATGAGTCTATCGAGCAATAACGGAGTTAATGACTACTTTTTATTTAATGATTTACGCAATGGTCACACCACCATTCATTCCTGGGATATTATTAACACTACAGAAAGACAGAAACATATTTGTTATCTTTTATTAAAAAACAGAAGAAAAAGCGCTTATGGAAAACTGGATGGAAACCCCTTGTCACTCAAACATTTTCAAAGTTTAGACTCTAGCATTACACAAGCTGAACTCAATATCCTTATCCAACTTGACATCTTAAAGACGGAAGAGTATCTGTTTGCTATCAAGCAATATCAAGGCGTTGACTTATCGGAAAACGAACAATTATTGCTGGATGTTGCTCACACAGGAGCATTAATTATTGATGATCTTAAAGTCAATCGGGTATTGAAAATAAAAAAAGTGCCTATTGTAAAGACCGTGGACACCTTAAAAGACAAAGGGGTGATTCAATGTATAGAGCTTCGTTATGAATTTAAAAACACTAAAATTAGCACCGGATTGTTTGGGGTTAATCGTATCTTTTTACCCAGTTCAGATATATTCCCTACTTTAGTCGCCAGTGATACAAATGACTATATTGCTCTTAAAGGTGTGTTGCCCACGAATAATAATGAGTATAAACAAAAGTTCATCGAAGATATTTATGCAACAGGGCTATATCGTAAAGTCACCAAGAATGAAGCTTGTTTGATACAAGGCTTCCCTGAAGACTTTAACTTACCTCAAGCCAGAGCACGTTGGATGAAGTTGCTAGGCAATAGTGTGGCTGTTCCTATCATAGATATTATTTGCAAAGCGATGATAGATACCGGGGTTTTTAATAAAGAAATAAGCGAACATAAAAAACCGGAAATATTGTCCCATCACCGCTCTGTTGCTCAAGTTGGCATAAGATGTGTGTAACCTTTTTTCTTTTGATTTTCAATCATCCCACTTAAATGAAGCAAAAAAATGAAACCTACTTATCAAGACCATGATTTTGGTATTACCACCATTGATACTGCGTATCTCCGTCCACAATTAGCCGCGAGTCATCTCATCGTAGAAAATGGACATGCGGCCTTTATTGATACCGGGACGAATTATTCTGTAGAACATCTATTGGCAGTTTTACAAGATAAAAATATCCCGCTGGAGCAAGTGGATTATGTCATCGTCACGCATGTGCATCTTGATCATGCGGGCGGGGCGGGACAGTTGATACAACAGTTGCCTCATGCGCAACTGGTCGTACATCCTCGCGGTGCACCGCATTTGATGGAGCCTAGCCGTTTAATGGCGGGCGTAAAGGCGGTGTATGGTGAGGAAAAAACCCACACTTTATATGGTGAACTACCGCCTATCCCAGCGGAGCGTGTGATTCAAGCCGGCGAGCATTATGAACTGGATTTTCAGGGGCGCACTTTGTTGTTTTTAGATACGCCGGGACATGCGCGTCATCATTTTTGTGTGTGGGATGAACACAGTAGCAGCGTGTTTAGCGGCGATACTTTTGGCTTGTCATACCGCGTGTTTGATACGGAACAAGGTGCATTTATTTATCCCACCACCACGCCTGTGCAATTTGATCCCGGCGCTTTACACGCTTCTATTGATCGTTTGATGACCTTGCCCGTTAAGCAATTTTTCCTCACGCATTACGGTAAAGTCGATGCACATTTGCAGGCTTTAGCTGACACTCAACATCAATTAATTGACGAGTTCGTCGGTTTGGTGCGCAAGCACAGCGATAAAGGCGAACAGCGCCATGCCTGCATTATGGAAGATATGATCGCAGTGCTGCTGTCGCGCTTGCAGGCACACGGTTGTCAATTACCGGAAGCAGAGATGCGTGATTGGTTGTCTATGGATGTGGAACTTAATGTGCAGGGCTTAGAGTTCTGGTGGGATAAAACCCAAGCCATTGTGAGTTGAGCATCGCAACGCCCATCCATCACGCTGTACTTCTGCGTGCGTGCCTCAAATCCTACCCGCCTTTGTTATCGTTTACTGATTCTGTGCTTAAGAGGATGTAAAAATGAAAATGACTCGTTTGTTGGTACTGCTCGTTCTCACAACATTGATGCTGCAAGGTTGCTGGTGGCATCATCGACATGGGCACGGACATGGGCATGGACGTGGACACGGATATGAACGCGGAGATGATCGCGGACATCGGCGCGGAGACGGGCATAGGCATGAACGTGGACATAAACGTAAGCATGAAGGCCGACATGGATATGATCGTTATTTTAGTGAGTAAATATCACGGTGCTATCCAGACTTATTTGTGAGCACTTGAATAAACGACTTAAAAAAGATTTAACTGAAGCCAGTTTTCAATGGAGTTAAGAAATGAAACTAAAAGTCATCATCCATCATGCAGAAGAAGGGGGATATTGGGCGGAAATACCCGCCATTGCCGGGTGTGCTACGCAAGGAGATACTTTCTCTGAGTTATTGCAAAATATTTATGAGGCGGTGGAAGCTTGCTTGTCTGTTGATATTGAAACCCCTGACACAGAATATACCGAAATCCTGGAGATTGCTGTGTGAAATCTATATCAGGTAAAGACTTTGCCAAGTTGTTGGAAAAAAAAGGTTGGGTGCTTTCCAGAGTGAATGGAAGTCATCATGTTTATATTAAAGAAGGACACCCAGCAAGAATTTCAATTCCTATTCATTCTAACCAAGACTTAAAGAAAGGGCTACTCAAGCATTTTCTTAAAGTGAGCAAAATTGATGACAGTGAATTATAAAAATTAAAATGTCACGGGACTGAAAATCTATATCTCTATGTATAATTCTCACACACCATCCCTGTCTTTGTTCCACCTCTAGCATTAAAAGTAAACCTCACAATATGCCACCAACAGAATTTGTTCGCCGCCGCCAAGCCTTGATGGACCTCATAGGCCCTGGCGGCATGGCTTTAATCCCCTCCTCGCCGGTCAAAAGTCGTAACCGTGATGTGGATTATCCCTATCGTCCTGATAGCTACTTTTATTATTTAACTGGCTTTGCCGAGCCTGAAGCGTTGGCTGTGCTAATTCCACAACGAGAACAAGGGCAATATTTGCTGTTTTGTCGTGAGCGCAATCCCACTCAAGAAAGTTGGCATGGTCGCCGTGCAGGACTTGAAGGCGCTTGTGAGCTTTACGGGGCGGATGATGCTTTTCCCATTACCGATATTGACGACATTCTTCCAGGTTTGATGGAAGGCTGTCGGCGCTTATATCAAGCGATGGGGTATTACCCAGAATTTGATGCGCAGGTGAATGAATGGCTGAATACTTTACGCTCGCGGGCGCGTGAAGGCGTGTGCGCTCCGGCTGAAACCATTCATCTGGATCACTTGCTCAATGAGTTGCGCTTGTTCAAAAGCCCCGCAGAAATAGACGCTTTGCAAGCCTCTGCGGACATCGCGGTACAAGCACACCGTCGCGCCATGCAGTATTGTCGTCCCGGCGTGTGGGAATATCAGGTAGCAGCGCAGATTCATCACTGCTTTTTAGAAGCCGACGCACAGCCTGCGTATCCGACCATTGTCGGCGGCGGTGAAAATGGCTGCATTTTGCATTACACCGAAAATAATGCGCGGATTAAGGACGGCGATTTAGTCTTGATTGATGCGGGTGCCGAGCATCACTTTTACGCCTCGGACATCACCCGCACTTATCCGGCTAATGGACGTTTTAGCCCTGCTCAAAAAGACATTTACGAACTGGTGTTAGCCACGCAAATGGCGGCGATAGCGGCGGTACAACCCGGTCATCGCTGGATTGACCCGCATTATGCGGCGATTGAAACCGCCACCGAAGGCTTGCGTCAGTTGGGTTTATTAGTCGGCAAACAACGCGCCTTGATTGAAGAAGAAGCCTACAAGCGCTTTTTTATGCATCGAACCGGACACTGGTTAGGTATGGATGTCCATGATGTGGGCGATTACAAAGTCCATGATGATTGGCGTTGTTTAGAACCGGGCATGGTGATGACCATTGAACCGGGGATTTACATTCCTGGCGGTCAAGAAGATGTGCCGGAAAAATACTGGAATATCGGCATTCGCATTGAAGACGACGTGATAGTGACAGAAGATGGGCATCGGGTACTCACCGCCGCTTTGCCCAAAACCGTTGATGACATCGAAGCCTTTATGGCTGAGGCACCCGTGGCATGAAGACCTTTAAAATCATTTATTTTATTAGCATCAGTCTTGCGGTCATCGTGTCTTTTGCGTATCTCAGTGCGCGGTTGGAAATTCATAAGACCCAACATCTCATCGCTGAAAAAGCTTTAGAACGCAGCTTGCTAGAGCAGCAAATGCATCGTCTATCGCCCACTGCACAGCTCAGTTCAGCTTTTCCGCTACAAATCGCCATTCTCGATGAACAAGCCACACGCCAACTGGATTACGTTAATCATCTTAAGCCTTATGCCAGCCTTTGGGTGTTGCTGGCACTCTTGATTTTATGGGGCATCGCATTAACCGCTTGGTATCAAATGCGCCGTCAGATGGGTTTAAAAATACAGGTGGGCAGTGGGCAGTTATGGGTTGGACGCTTGTTATTTTTTGGCGGACTCGCTTTGGTGGCTAGCGCGGTGTTTTTATCCAATGGACAGACTGAGCAGATGTCGGGTGATAATGGCGGGCTGTTATTAGCGGGCTTGATATTAGCGGTGTTAGGCGTGGTCGTGCGGGTTAAAAGCGCCTCGCCCCGCAACTGACGGAGGGGATAAGGATAAATTAGACGGGTTGCAAGGGGCCTTCATCGACTGCAAAGGCGTGGATTTTGGCCTGTTTTTCCGCTTTTTCTCAACCAATAGCCCGCTATTCGCCTCAAAACCACACCTTTTCGCTACAAAACCTACCCCTTGCAACCCGTCTAATAGCCACTCATTCTGTAGGGTCAAATCAGAGGAGATCGTCATCAAGTATTCACATTTGTTTTATAGGCTTACGGGTCGCTTGATGTCACACACTGCTGGAAGGTTCTCTAAATGCCTTCTGGTGTAGCGTTTACCTCTGGATAAGGCTATGAAAACAACAGATACCATTGCATCTATGATGCTGAAAATCCCTGCTATTAAGCCATCGAATACTGTTAATGATGTGGCTCAGTTGTTTTTATCTGAAGATTTTAAGCACCTATTGTCCATCCCTATTGTGGATGCAGGTCAACCCGTAGGGCTTATCAACCGTTATGATCTTAATAAGGTGTATTTAAAAATGTATGGGCGTGAACTATATGGCAAACAAGCCATTGCCAAGCTCATGACTAAAGCGGTGATTGTTGATAAAAATCAAATGATTGAAGCGGCAAGTCATCACATCACTCAACATATTCGTTTTCCTATTATGGAAGATTTTGTGGTGACTGAAGAAGGACAATATGTGGGCGTAGGCATTGTATTGGATTTGTTGAAAGCCATGGAAACCCGTGTACTGTCTCGCACTAAAGAATTGAGCAAAGCCTATCAAAGCTTAAAAGAATCTCAAGCTCAATTGGTGCAATCAGAGAAAATGGCTTCATTAGGACAAATGGTGGCGGGTGTTGCACATGAAATTAATACGCCTTTGGGCTATGTGCGCAACAATGTTGAAGTCACTCAAGGATTGTTTGGTCAGGCAAAAGATTTAATTGAAAACTATGCGCAATTAGTCACTTTATTGACGGATGATGAAATAGAAGAAGAGGTATTAGGAAAGCAATTGGCTTTAGTGGGTGAATTAAGTGAACCTTTCTTAGAAGATGATTTGCTGAACGCTATGGATGAACTATTTAAAGATTCTTTATATGGTGTAGATCAAATTTCAGAATTAGTATTAAACCTTAAAGATTTCAGTCGTCTGGATCAAGCTAAAACAGACCATGTTGATTTAAACCAATGTATTGATAGTGCCCTGAATATAGGCCGTAATATATTGAAGTATAAAGTGACTATCAAAAAAAAATACGGCCATTTACCGCCTTTAAAAGGGGCACCATCACAATTAAACCAAGTGTTTTTGAACTTACTCACCAATGGTGCACAGGCTATTCAAGATAAAGGCACTATTTGGATCAAAACCTGGGCTGATGATAATGGGGTGTATATCAGCATTCAAGATAATGGCAAAGGGATTCCTGCAACGGTGATGAAAAGAATATTCGATCCTTTTTTCACCACTAAACCGGTGGGTGAAGGCACTGGGCTGGGTTTATCCATTAGCTATAAAATTATTGAGCAACACAATGGACAAATTAAAGTGGCTTCAACATTAAATAAAGGAACAAAATTTTTAATCACGCTGCCCTTAAATAGTGATAAAGCCATTCAGAGCCTATACGAAGATGGGGAATCGAAGTGAAAATTTGCCATTTTGAGGCAGGATTTTCGGTTTTTTAAGGCGAATAGCGGGCTATTCAACGAAAAAAAGCGGAAACCCTGACCAAAAGGGCGGGTTTGCAGCCGATTATCCCGTTTTCGTATAGGCTCTCAACCTTCGAATCATTCTCAACTCTCAGCGGTGGAATCTTAAGCTTTGTTTAAACTGTGCTTAAAAGCATTTCACGCTGTGCTCAGCATCAGTTAATGATTTGAACTTCGTAGAATATAGATGATTCTAAGCTTAAAGTGATAGCAGGCAAAGCTCATCACTTTACAATGACAGTGGAGTATTTATGAGCGATAAACCGACCATTTTATTTGTTGATGATGAAGAGCGTATTTTACGTTCGCTCAAAATGTTATTTATGGGACTATACAAAGTGAAAACGACGACTGACGGTCATGAAGCGATTAACATTTTGAAAAATGAAACCGTTCATGTGTTAGTCAGTGATCAACGTATGCCCAATATGACCGGGGTGGAAGTGTTGCGAGAAGCGCGTAAGGTGTCGCCTAACACCATGCGCTTATTGCTTACGGGCTATTCAGATTTAGCCGCAATTGTGGGTTCGGTCAATGAGGGTGAAATTTTCCGCTATATCAATAAGCCTTGGAAAAGTGAAGAAATTAAAGCCACGATAGAGCAAGCTACACACATTGCTACGCAATTAGAAAGCAGTCGCAAAGCGGCTCAGGCGCAGAAAGCCTTAACTCAATCAGCAACAACAGCAACGACACCTGACAGCCAAAGTCAAAACAACGATGATTTGCGTATCCTGGTGCTAGATGAAGAACCCGCTACTTATGAGATTTTGTTGGAATTGATTAAAGATACCAAACGCATCCATTGGAGCAAAAATACTGAAGATGCTTTTGCACATTTAAGTCAAGAAAGCGTGGCCATTGTGGTGTCAGAAGTGCGCATTAATGATGAAGACATCAGTGCACCACTGAAAACCCTCAAACGCTACAACCCGAATATTCTGACCTTAGTGCTGACTTCTTTTCAAGACACAAAGTCATTGATTGAACTAATTAACTATGGGCAGGTCTATCGTTTTTTGCCCAAACCTATTCATCAAGGTTTATTAGAAAAAAGCCTACGTGCAGCAATGCAACATTATCGTGCCATGCAAGCCCGACCTGAATTACTCATGCGTCATGCTGTAGAAAAACCGAAAGAAAAGATAGGAAGCGAACCAAGCAGAAAAATGTCAAAGGCAGTAATGGGATATTTGAAAAAAATTCGCTCCCGTCGGCAGAACATAGAAGCGAGCTTTGAACATTAAACCTGGAAGTCTATTAAATACACAGAGGCTAAGAGCCTCTTTTTCATGCAGCCATCACCGAGGCTGAGCACTTTGCAAGCTACTTAAAGCGGCAATAATATCCCTGGGTTCCATCCGCTTGGTGTAAGCTGTTTCATTAATGTTTAGATTAGCCAACACAGCGTTGGGTGTTTGTGATGACAAGGTATAAACCTTTTGATTTTGCAACATGGCTTGCTCAAGTGCTTTGATAGCAGAAATGCCCATACCTTTAATGTTTTCATTAGTGAAGAACAACTCTGGTACTCGGTATTCCAAAGCAGAAGTCATCATGCCAACTTGTTGCACTGTTTGTAACGTCTCTTGAGTACTGTATATTTTTTGCCCACAAAGATTGCGCAACAACCTTCATATCTCCTAAAAGCCCTGTTACACGAACTTTTTGGGGTATACCAAATCAATAATCAGTAGCCAAGTTAGTTGAAAATGTATCAAATGAAGGTTGTTTATAAGCTACGGCTGATACTCTCCGCCCGTCACCCTTGAAATCGCCGTAGTGGTATGCAGTTCCTGCCCCATTCTAAATCCAGTGCGGTAGATACCGTGCTACCAGTTTGATCTCACCGCAGAGACGCAGAGTAAAAGCGCTTCCTCTGTGTTCTTTGCGTCTCTGCGGTGCATTTTTGTCGTGGCTTACGTTTGAAGCGCGGTTGACCAACCGCTTCTAAGCTATTCTCGATTATTTTGCCTCTCATCCGGTGTAAACTATCTTAAGTTTGGTAGGATTGTCTTTTTCAAGACAATGTCTGCGGCACATTCATCGCCTCTCTGCTCGCCTTCCGCCTCCACCCTCATGAGAACCTTTATTATTTAATCCATGCCAACCTTAACCCTATTTATTTCTTCTCCTGGCGATGTCAATGAAGAACGTGTCATTTCGGCGCGTGTGATTGACCGCCTGAGCGACGAATTTATCCATCGCGTCACGCTTAAACCGATTTTTTGGGAACATGAGCCGATGCTCATGACCGAAACCTTCCAAACCCAAATCCAACCTCCTTCAGAGACCGATATTTTTGTCGGTATTTTATGGGCGCGTATCGGCACTCGTTTACCCGCCCATATCACGCGCCCCGATGGCAGCCGCTATGCTTCGGGCACTGAGTTTGAATTTGAAGATGCTTGGGCGGGGTTTGAACAAGTTGGCAAACCTGAAATTCTGATTTATCGCAAAACCGCTAAGCCTTTGATCAGCCCGGACATGCCGGATTTTGAAGCCCGTCGAGCGCAGAAAGAAGCGGTGGATGCGTTCAGCCGCAAGTGGTTCCAGGATGAAGAAGGTTCTTTTATTGCGGCGTTTAATCCCTTTGATAATCTGGCGGAATTTGAAGAGCGCTTGGAATCGCATCTGCGCAAACTGTTGCTGCGGCGCTTTCCATCGGATGATACTGACACGCATGTGCGCCATATTACGTGGCATGAGGGTTCTCCGTTTCGTGGTTTAGTCACCTTTGAAGCTGAACACACGTCGGTGTTTTTTGGGCGCACGCGGGTGATTAGCGAAGTGTTAGCCAGCTTGCGCAAAAACGCGCTAGAAGGTTTGCCGTTTATTATGTTGCTGGGCACCAGCGGTAGCGGTAAGTCGTCTTTAGTCCGCGCTGGCGTTTTGCCTTTGCTGATGCAATCGGGCGTGATTGAAGGCGTGGCGGCTTGGCGGCAAGCTTTGTTTCGTCCGAGTGATTGCGGTGCGGATTTATTGCTGGGTTTGAGCAAGGTGTTGTTTAATCCTCAAGGCTTGCCTATTGATGATAGCCAAGCCCGTCACAGCAACGGTTTGTATGAGTTATTTCAGGTGTTTTATAAGGCTCAAATCTGGCGTAATGAGCCAAGCCGCCAGGTGGAATATGCCAGCCTAGAAAAGAACATCCTGACCTTTGTGGCACATTGTTTAAGCCAAGCAGAGCACACTTTGGGCGCACAACAAGGGCAAGTGCGGTTGATATTGGTGTTAGATCAATTTGAGGAGATGTTTACTCAAGACATGATCGCGCCACAAATGCGCAAGGCTTTTGTGGAATTGCTCAGCCTTTTGATCCACTCACGACAATGTTGGGTGATTGCGACGTTTCGCAGTGATTTGTATTACCGCTGTGCAGAATTGCCGCGACTGGCGAAGCTGCTGGAGGGTAATGGACAATATTTGCTCACGCCGCCCACCATTGGTGAGTTGACGCAAATGATCCGCTTGCCTGCGTTTGCTGCGGGTTTGCAGTTTGAAACCGATGCTGTCACGCAAACGCGCTTGGACGAAGTGATTTTACAGTCGATGGCGGACAATCCTGAAAATCTCTCGCTGCTGAGTTTCACCCTCGATGCTTTGTATCAGCACCGCAATGAACAGGCGTATTTAACCTATGCCGCTTATAAGCAACTGGGCGGCTTAGAAGGCGCATTGGCGCAACGCGCAGAAACCGCGTTTCAAGCGCTTAATCAGGCCACCCAAGACGCTTTTCCCATCCTCATGCGCACGCTGATTACGGTGAGTAATGGCGATGCTAGGCCGATGATTGGGCAGCGTTTTTTATATCAAGGCCACCAACAAGACCCGACTTTACAAGATTTATTGAATGCTTTTATTGAAGCCAATCTGATTATTAGTGGACAAAACACTGATGGCGTGGCGATTGCGCGGATTGCTCATGATGCTTTGCTGCAATATTGGCCGCGTTTAAAGCATTGGGTGCGTGAAAACCAGCATTTATTGCATATTCGTGTGCGCCTTAAAGATGCCGCACTTCAGTGGCAAGAAGAACAACAGCCGGATGAATTGTTGTTACACGCTGGACGGCGCTTAAATAACGCCGAAGAATTGCTTAAGCAATGGCGCGAGGCTTTAGACCCTTTCTTAATTCAATATATTGAAGCTTCGCTACAAGCGGAAAAACATCTTCAAGCCGCACAACAACGCAAGGCTTTAGATAAATTACGCACCAGTCGCCGCTGGGCGATGTTATTTGCGAGCTTGGCGGTGGTGGCTTTTATCGGTGGCTTGTTTGGTTTTGTGGGGCAAAAGAAAGCTAGGGAACAAGCAAAAATCGCTGAAACAGCACGACAAAGCGCACAGCATAATGCGGCGGAAGCCGCAGAATTGGCGATGCTGGCACAGCAGGAAAAACATCTGGCTTTGCGCACTCAATCACAATTTTTAGTGGCTTTATCGCGTCAACAAACGGATCAAGGCAATGCGGGCAACGGCGTGTTATTAGCGCTGGAAGCCTTGCCTAACAATGTGCTCAAAGCCCAGCGTCCGTATTTGTTGGAAGCTGAAATCGCCTTACGTCGTGCGCTGGCACATTTGCACGAATATAAAGTGTTGAATGGACATACGGATGAAGTGTGGAACTTGAGTTTTAGCGCTGATGGGCGCTATCTGCTCAGCGCTTCGGATGATGGTACTGCACGCCTGTGGGACGTTGAGCAAGGTACGCTTAAATATGTGCTGGATGCACATGAGCATCAAGTTTGGCACGCAAGCTTTAGCCCCGATCAACAATACATTGTGACCGCTTCGCTGGATCGCACTGCGCGTATTTGGGACACCGCAACAGGTCAGGTGTTGCACGTCTTGCGCGGGCATACCAGCGAATTGTATTTTGCCGACTTTAGCCCGAATGGGCGCTATATTGCGACCACCTCGCTGGATAAAACCACACGTTTATGGGATGTGCAGACCGGGCAGTTATTGCATTTATTCACCGGACACAGCGCAGCCGTAGGCAATGCAGCTTTCAGCCCGGATAGTCAGTTATTAGCCACCGCTTCACGCGACCATACGGCGCGTATTTGGGATGTCAACACGGGCGCTTTGCTGCATTCACTCACTGGGCATACCGACGAGTTAAACCATGTGTTGTTTTATCCCGATGGGCAACGTGTGTTGACGGATTCTAACGATGGCACGGCTCGCTTGTGGGATGTGGCGACAGGAGCCTTGTTGCACACCTTTGCAGATGAGCATGTGGGTAAAATACTCGGCATGGCGCTCAGCCCTAATAATCGTTATTTCCTAACCTACACCACGCATCAAACCGCCCATATTTGGGATTTCAAAAAACAACATCCGCAAACTTTATATGGGCACGAGCATACCATCACCGATGCGGTGTTTACGCCGGATAGTCAATCCGTCTTAACTGCTTCAAAAGACCACACCTTACGTCTGTGGCGGGTGGATAACGCCACGTCTATTGGCATTATGGCGGGTCATACCCAAGCGATTCATGCGTTGGCTTTAAGCCCGGATGGAGAGCGTATTGCCAGCGCTTCAGCCGACCACAGCGTGCGTTTATGGTATCGACAACCCGCAGGCCATCTCGCCGTGCTACGTGGGCATCAAAACAACTTACAAAAGATGGATTTTAGTGCGGATTCACAGCGCTTTTTCACCCTATCCGAAGACCTCGTGCAGGTCTGGGACAGCGCCAGCCAGCGCTTATTACTGCGTTTTACGGCACCCGCAGGACAGCATTTACTGGCGGCGGCTTTAAGCCCGGATGGAAACACCTTACTCATCAGCGATGGCACGCCCACATTATCCCTGTGGGATGTGGATAGCCAAACGCTCAAACAGCAGTTTGCACTCGATCATGCGATGAGCGCTGTGCATTTTGATCATCGCAGCGAACAATGGGTGACTTTAACCGCCTATGGTGCGGTGTATTTATGGCAAGCCGATGGTCGTCATCAAGTTTTACCGACTCAATATACTCGCTTAAGCCACGCACGTTTTAGCCCAGATGAT
The DNA here is from genome assembly GCA_016744475.1 of Thiotrichales bacterium. GTDB lineage: Bacteria > Pseudomonadota > Gammaproteobacteria > Beggiatoales > Beggiatoaceae > BB31. The sequence goes on from JADGEH010000007.1 coordinate 63,943, forward strand.
CGCTATTTATTGATCTTGTCGCGGTATCACGAAGCTCAATTGTGGGATACCCGCAGCGGGCAATTACACCTCCAATTAAGCGGGCATCAAAGTGAACTCGCTTATGCCGATTTTTCACCGGATAATCGTTGGCTATTCACCGCTGATGATGATGGAGAGGGTCGCTTGTGGGCGCTACCTAATGGGCAGCTACAAGCGGTGTTACACGGGCATGAAGGGGAAATTTTTCATGCCAGTTTCAGTGCTGACGGACAGCGCTTAGCCACAGCGTCTTGGGATAACTCCATCCGCCTCTGGCAAGTGCCTTCGGGTAAACCCGATGGCCTGCTCAATGGGCACCGTGATTGGGTCACTTTTGTACGCTTTAGCCCACAACCCATGCGCTTAATCAGCGCTTCCCGCGATGGCAGCGTGCGTCTGTGGGATTTACCTAGCCAACGTCAGATTGGCATTCTTAACCCTAATAATCATCATATTGGCATCCCTGCTTACAGCCCTGATGGCGCTTATCTGTTGACCCATGCACGCGATAATAGTGCTTGGCTGTGGCAAGCGTTGCCTTCCACTCAAGCGCTGATTGACCATGCACAACGGGCTGTACCCCGTCGTCTGACCCCTCAACAGCGCCATGAATTTTTCCTGGAATCGGAATAAAGGCCATGTCGAACCCCACATCTTCCCGCGCTTCACGCATCCTAGTCGTGGATGACACTGTGATTAATGTGCAGTTAATGAGCAATATTCTGTGCACTCATGGTTACGAAGTGCTGACCGCAGAAAACGGTCGTATCGCATTAGAGATCATCGCCGCTCAATCGCGGTTAGATTTAATTATGCTGGACATCAATATGCCAGAAATGAATGGTTACGAAACCTGTGCCCAGCTTAAAGCCGCCCCTCGCACCCGCGCCATTCCCATCATTTTTATCAGCACCCTAGACACCGCTGCCGACAAGGTGAAAGCCTTTAAGGCCGGAGCCGCTGACTATATCCCGCGCCCCTACCAACCCGAAGAAGTGCTGTTGCGCGTGCAAAATCAACTCATGCTGCGCAGCTTGCAACGCCAACTCAAAGTCGCTAATCAGAAATTAGGCCGCGCCAATCAAGAGCTTGAAACCAGTAATCGTGCCCTATCCGACAGCAACGAAAAGCTTGAAAGCACTTATCAAGAACTCGCACATGTCAATCAGCGCCTCGCGCAAAAAAATCAAACCTTAACCGAGCGCAATCAAGAGTTTTTTCGTGCGCAAACGCATTTAGAGCAAGACAACGAAAAGCTAGAACGCCAGATTGAACGCCGCAGTTCAGCTTTAAATCAACTCAATGAAGCCTCTACCCGTTGGCTGAGTCCGGTGCTTTTGGAATTATTGGATAAACAAAAAATCATCCAAATACAAGCCGGAATAGAAGTACGCAAGCCTTTGAATTTACTGTTCATCCACGCTCGTGGTTTAGACACTCAAAGCAGCTTTTCCGCACTCAACCAGTGGTTCAGCCAAGTCAACCCGGTGGTGGCGGAATATGCCGGATTTATCGAACATTACGCAGGCCACAGCTTAGTCGCCATCTTTCCCAAACAAGCCGAAGATGCAGTACAAGCCGCATTAGCCCTCATCAACACCAGCGCTGAAGCGCTAGACCTTCATCTCAGCCTGCATCGCAGCGAAGCCCTACTAGGGATTATTGGCGATGAGCATCACTTACAAACCAGTCTCGATGCCGACAGCTTAAGCCTGTTGCAACACCTAGAAGCCATTGGACATCATTATGGATCGCCCATCTTGTGTAGCTCGTCCTTATTGAATGAAATAGAACAAACACAGCGCTATGCTCAACGCTATTTAGGCTATGTTGAAGCCCCAGAGAAACCACTCGATTGCATGGAATTATTGGGAGAGCATCCGATGGAACATCCCAAACTGTCTTCTAAAGAACTGTTTGAACAAGCCGTGCGTGATTACCAACAAGACCACCGAGAAGCAGCGGTACAACAATGGCAAGTGCTGCTTCAACAGCATCCTAAAGATGAAGCCACCACACAATACTTACAACAAGCTCAACACAGCCCAGACGCAGCGCCTGCTCTTCTACTGTGCAAGCCGTGTTAAAGCGCTAAAATGCCCGCTTGGTTACATTACCTGTTGCTCAGCGTCGTAGCACTGCTGTTGTTTATCAGCAGTGTTGCGCTGGTGGTTGAACGCTTTAATTATCGACAATGGTTTTATCAATTACAACAACTCGAACAACAGCGCGATGAACTCCAAATAGAATGGCAACAATTACAATTAGAACACAGCGCTTGGGCGACACCTGCACGAATTGAAAAAGTAGCCAAACAACAACTACACATGCACGCCCCCAAACCTGAAGACATCATTCGAGTATCACCATGAAACCCTCATTGCGCCCGCGCTCAGGCGCACCCAGCAAAGTCCGCTCCTCGCCCACCTCACGCAATACCCAACGCCATGCCGCCCCCGATTTATTAGAGATCGTCGCACAGCGCCAACGCTGGATACTCATCCTATTTAGCCTATGTATTTTCGCGCTCGTCTCACGCGCCGTATATCTACAAGTCATGCACCGCGAGTTTTTACAAGCCCAAGCCAATGCGCGTTTACTGCGCGATGTCGATTTACCCGCACACCGAGGCATGTTATTAGACCGCAACGCACAACCGCTAGCCGTCAGCGTGCCCGTCGATTCCGTCTGGATCAATCCACAATTACTCATTAAATCGCCTACGCAGTGGGCGGATTTAATGGCCTTATTAGGACAAACTCCGGCTGACTTAAAAGCCCTCATGAAACCCCGAATGCAGCGCGAATTTATCTACTTAAAACGCCATATTGCCCCCAGTCTCAGCGCCCAAATCAGCGCTTTAGACATCCCCGGCGTGTATTTGCAAAAAGAATATCGGCGCTATTATCCCGCCGCTCACGTCACCGCCCATCTATTAGGCTTTACCAATATCGACGATGCCGGACAAGAAGGCGTAGAACTCGCACTCAATGCCCGTTTACAAGGGCATTCCGGCAAACGTCGTGTGATCCAAGATCGCAAAGGCCACACCATAGCCCTCGTCGAACAATTCAAAACCGCTCGCCCAGGCGAAGACATCACCCTCAGCCTAGATCGGCGACTCGCCTCCATCGCCCATCAAGCCCTAGCTCACACTGTCAAAGACTTTCACGCCAAAGCCGCCGCAGCCGTCATACTCGATGCGCGTAGCGGAGAAATTCTCTCCCTCAATAGCATCCCCAGTTACAACCCCAATGACCGCAGTGATCGCAACAGCACCCACTATCGCAACCGCGTCGTCACCGACGTGTTTGAACCTGGTTCCACGCTCAAACCCTTCACCATTGCCGCAGCGCTAGAATCCGGTCAATACACCGCCAGCAGCCTGATAAACACTGGGCGCGGGCATCTAAAAATCGGTGGATTCAGCATTGATGACGCAGCCGCTTACGGGCGCATTTCAATCGGCAAAGTGTTGAAAAAATCCAGCAATGTCGGAGCCGCCAAAATCGCCCTATCATTAACCCCCGAACATTTTTGGAACACCTTGTATTACGCAGGTTTCGGGCGCGTACCCGACAGCGGCTTACCCGGCGAAGTCAGCGGACATCTGCCCTACTACACCGACTGGGGTCGCACACGCCGAGCCAGCATGGGTTTTGGTTACGGCTTAAGCGTCAGCCTACTGCAACTCGCCCACGCCTACACCGCCATCGCCAATCACGGCCTATTACCTGCTTTAAGCCTGTATCCACTGGACAAGATAGACACCGCCAACAGCGTGAAAGTCATGCAAGCACAACACGCAGACGCGATATTAAACATGTTAGACACCGTGGTCGGCAAAGGCGGGACAGGGCGGCAAGCCGCAGTAGCGGGTTTTCGCGTGGCAGGGAAAACAGGGACAGCGCGTAAATTTATTCAAGGCCGTTACACCGAAGATCGGCATTTATCCTTATTTGTCGGCATCGCCCCGGTATCCGATCCGCGCTTAGTGGTGGCGGTAATGGTAGACGAGCCGCAAGGCAAGCAGTATTACGGCGGACAAGTCGCAGCCCCCGTGTTTTCCGAAATCATGCGCAAAGCCCTGCGCGTGTTAAACGTGATGCCGGATGCTTTGTAGGCGTTATTTTCTGGCTACCACACGCCTGCGTGGGAACTAGAGAATAGTGGAGTGCCAAGCCGTAGCGTGGCACATGCGAAGCTACGGCTTCGCACTCCGTTTCACGCTTAAAGATGTCTAGCTCTCACAAGCCTGCGTCACGGATATTCTTATCGAGTTCCCAAGCGCCGAGGCTGTAAAAGAACCTCATTTTTGGGATTTTCGACAACGTAAAATCAATAGCTTACGGGTGAAAAATCACCTGTTTTGGGAGTTCTTTTACAGCCTCGGCACTGGGGAACGAGAGAATAGTGGAGTGCCAAGCCGTAGCTTGGCACATGCGAAGCTACGGCTTCGCACTCCGTTTCACGCTTGAAGATGTCTGGCTCTCACAAGCCTGCGTCACGGATATTCTTGCATCACGGATGCATCTGTGCCACAAACGCACCGCAGGCGCGATGCTTAAGATTCCCACGCAAGGCGCGTGGGAACTAGAGAGAGAAAAAACCACGGATAAAAGAATGAATCAAGCACTCTTAGAACAACTCAAAAATCTCATCCCCGCACAATTTGCAGAACTTCTGTATTGCTGCGAACTGCCTCCCGCCTATTTACCCGCGAATCATTCACAAGTAGAAACCGCTATTGCACTGCTGCGGCATGTGGATAAAAACAAGATCATCGCTTGCCTAGAACAACTGTCTCGTCCAGCACAAGCGTCAAGCGCTACGCCCACATTGCCGCAAGAATCCTCACCACCCAGCGAATATTTACGCTTTTTGCATCTGTCTGATCTACATTTCACCCGTGGCGACATGGTGGGCGCGGATTGGGCGGCGGCGCATTTGCAACAAGATGCGGTGAACCGCTCTTTGTTGGAAGCCTTAGAAGAACAACTACGCGACAAGCCGCTGGATTTCGTCATCATCACCGGCGACATCGCCTTTAGCGGCAAGCGCGAAGAATACACGGTTGCCAGCGAGTTTTTTCAAGGCTTAAAAGCGCTGACCGGATTGCCTGCTAACCGCTTTTTTCCCATCGCAGGCAATCACGATGTAGACCGCACACAAGTGCCGCGCAGCCACCGCAAACTGTATCGCTTTGACAGCCAAGAAGACCTGACCGACACGCTCAGTGACCCTGATTTTCGTCCCCTCATGCTGCGCAAATTTGCAGAATTCAACGACTTTGCCGAGCAACTCATGGGCACGCGGCATTTTGACGAAACCACTTACCATTTCACTAAAACCCTCACTTTAGACAAAAACGGTCACAGTCTGGCAATCAATTTATTAGGCTTAAATTCCGCGCTGTTGACGGGTTTTGATGGCGACGAGCAACAAGGGCTGGCGTTAGGCATGGTGCAAGTGGAAAAAGCCTTGGCACAACTGAATGCCGATGCGCCGTTATCGCTGGGCTTTTTTCATCATCCTTTTGCGCTGATGCACGCGGCGGATAAAGTCTGCGAACACCGCTTAAAACATCAATTAGACCTGATTTTATACGGGCATTTGCATCAAGCCGCCAGTCAATACGAGCAAGGTGGCGCGGGGGAATCGGTGTTGCTCAGCGCGGGAGCGGCTTATGCCAGTCGTCATGCGCGTAATGGTTTTAATCTAGTCGAAGTGGATGTGCATAGCGGTCAAGGCGCGGTGCATTTTTTCAAATATTTGGCGAATTATCATTGCTGGAATCGAGACAATGACGTGTGTCCACACGAAGCCGACGGCGTGTTTCGTTTTGCACTGCCGCGCTTAAAAGCTTTGATGAATGCACCCCGCACTGACACGCCAGCAAAGCTTGTCAAGCCTGACAACGCGCAAACCGCCCCCAGGCAAGAACATTTCATTCACAATTATTTATTGCCCGATCACTTCACCGGGCGAGCCGCTGAGCGCCAGCGCTTGCAGGCTTTTTTAAGCGGAGAACAAGAACACGCGGTGCTGGCGGTATGCGCTTTAGGCGGCATGGGTAAATCCTGTTTAGCCCGTCAAGGTTTAGCCGATCTACCCGACCACGCGCCTTATCAACAAGTCGTGTGGTTTTCTTTTTACGAAGCCCGCACGGAAGATGAAGCCTACGCCTTTCGAGAAATCCTCCGCCATCTTCAACCCAACACACCAGACAGCGAGTATATCGGCACCGCACAAACGCAAGATTGGCGCGTGCGCTTGTGTCAGTATTTGAAACACCACCCCGTGCTGTTGGTGCTCGATGGCTTAGAAGTCATCCAACACACCAACGACATCCACAGCCCACATTACGGACACATCATTCCCAGCCATCAACAAAGCCTGGAACTGATACGCCATGCCTGCAACCACAAAGGCAGCCGTGTGTTGATCACCACCCGCGTGCCCTTGGCGGATTTAGACGGAGCGGCGGGTTTTGATGCTTTGGATTTGCCCGTGTTCTCCACCGTGGAAGCGGCTGAATACTTACGCAGTTTTGACATTCAAGGCGGTTCTGATGAGCTGGAACATTGTGCCGAATTATTCGGCGGACACCCGCTGTGCTTGAGAGCGGCAGGCAAACAAATGCAGCAACGGCATCTGCCCGCCCGCGAAGTCGAACGATTAATTGGCAATAAAGACTTATTTCGCCGCAGCAGTGAAGGGGCGCGGGTGGCTAAAATCATCGACAGTCATCGTGAAGATTTAACGCCAGCACAAGAACATTTTCTAAAAATGCTCAGCTTGCACCCGCGTTCTGTGACCCAACAGCATTTTCCAGCTTTGGTGCAGGATTACGAGCAAGACGGGCGTGATCAACATTGGGTGGAAGATGAGGTGATTTATCCCTTGGAAAAACGTGGTTTGCTAGAAGTGCTGGCAGCCGGCGCAGACTGGCAATACACCGCCCACCCTTTAATGAAACTGGCCTTTGCCGCTTGGCTCAACCCAGTGGATGTCACTCAAGCGCATGAACATTGGGCTAAAGCTGCTGAAGCTTCTCCGGCTTTGACAGGTTCACCGCGTAAAGCAAAAAGTCTGGAAGAGTTGCAACCCTGGCTGGATGTGATTGAGCATTATTTGGCCGCGCATGATTGGGCGGCGGCTTGGGAGGTTTATCGGGGTAAAGAGGTAGATCGCAGATTAATGCACTTAGCTTATGCTCGGCAGTTATTGGATTTAGGTGTGCGCTTTGAACAAGCACTTGAGCAGGGGTGGGGGTTGATGGCGAGCGAACAAAGGTTTTTGTATGGCTATTTGGCTCATGCCTGTTTTGGTTTGGAGCGTCTGCAAGAATTTTTAGATTATCAAGCAAAAGCCATTGCTGTGACGCAAACCATCAATCAGGCGGATAGCATCGTGGCATATGGAGCACTTCTGACAGGCAGCTATGCTAGTTTGGGCAATATCCAGCCAGCACGGACGGTATTGAAGGAGATCAAAACACAAGCTGAGACGGTGACGGGGTTTGCACAATGGATATATCAGAGCGCACAAGCAAAAATGGCTTTATGTTCTGGAGATTATCAACAAGCTATTGCTTTATATGAAACAGCGATTAAAAATGAAAGCAATGATCACAATCGCATCGGTTATTATATTGAGTTGGGCGAAACCCAATACCGTGAAGGCTTTCCCGAAGCCCAACACAGCTTACAAGGCGCTTTACAAGCAGCCGAACGGCATCATATCCCTAAGCTGCTTCCTGCCATTTTAGCAAGATTGACTTGGCTGGCTTTAGCCCAACACCACACCCAGCAGGCGCGTGATTATAATGATCGCCGTGTGGCCTTAAAAAAATCTTTGAATTTACCCGGACAAACCGACGACGAATTTTTACTCATCGCTGAAGGGGCTTTTCAACAAGCACTCACACAAGCACACAGCAGATTAGATGAGATTCGTGTCGAAGGGCTGGATAAAGCTGGTGAAATTAAAAATTTGTTGATTTTAAGCCAAGCCCAGCAGGGTTTAGGCGAACAACAAGCCGCGCAAGACTACCAAGACCAAGCGAAAGCCTTGATGCAGGCCACGGGCTGCTGGCGGGAGAAAAACCGTTTGTCACCCGTAGGATAAGCAAAGTGCAGCGTGCCCATCCTGCATTTCTCTAAACAGCTTATCTCGATACATTCATTCAACAGCATCATTTATATTTGTCTGCTACAGTACATGTAGAATTCATTGTAGCCTTACAATAGCAGTCAGCAGATCAAGACATTCATGCTTTAAATCCTCAGCGACATTAAAGGAGAACTCAATGTGCTCGGCAAAAACCTTAGATGATGCAGTCAATCATGATGAACACCCGATAAAATCCTTTCAATATTGGGGGAAACTCGCATTCAATATGGATGAGCACCCATCCTCTGGTTGTTCTCTTTTAGATAGAGAAACAGTGCGTCAGATGATTAAAGCGGGTGATTTCATTCAATTTGAACGTTTTTTATACCAGTATCCTGAATTAGTTCATTTTACATTGGGGAAAAGCTATTCAAGCACCACGGCTTTATTGCTCACCTTAGAATATGCGCAGGCTGAAATGTTGGATTTATTATTAGAACGTGGGGCTGATCTTCAACAGCAGCCCAGAAATGTATTAAATGTTTTTCTACGTAGGCGTTTGGATAGATATACTGTATCGAATAAACATAATGCAGACATCATTTTAAACACTTTGATAAAACAAGGGGCTTGTTTTCCACTTGATGATCCTAAAGAATGCCGCGACTTCTTAACCGATACACTGAAAACCTGTTATCAAGAAGATGATGTAAATATGATGAAAAAGCTCATCACTTTGGGCTTTGATCCTATAGCGACAGAACAAACTGCTAACACATCCATTTTATATTTATCTTTACTGCATATTTATAAAAAAACCTTAAAGGTATGCAAATACCTGCTCAACTTAGGTTGTTCAGTTGACAGCCTTCACCCCCGCACCTCTTATGAACAATCACCTTTGTATATCGCTATTTCTAGCGCTCAGTATGATTATGTTCAACAATTACTCGATAAAGGAGCAAAAACCTCGCTATTAGGACAGCATTTTTTGCACCGTCTAACAGATTTTTATCTTGAATCACCACCGCCTGATTTATTAAAACAACTCACTCAAGGCATGGATTTTAATGCTAGAGATGAAGATAACAACACGCCCTTACATTTAGCCGCTTATCGTGATAGCAAACCTTTTATCCATTTTTTTATTGAACAAGGTGCAAACAAGGATACGCAAGGGGAATATGGTAGAACACCTTTATTAGCCGCCATTAGCAGCCAAAGTAAAGACGCTATTCATGAATTATTAAGTCTAGAGGTGGATGTTAATCTGGCAGATGAAAAAGGCCAAACGCCTTTAGATTTAGCGCTGTCTTTAGCAGGTTTCAAACGTATTTGTACTGCTTTAGAAAAAGCTGGGGCAAAAACTCGTATTGATTTAGCAGGCGAGAGCAATCCCGCAGAAAGAATGCAAGCCATATTGAGCAGCGACATTGAAGTGGGAGAACCTTGGGCGGATGCTGCACAACAAGCATTGAGTGCTTTAACGCCTGAACAACTCTCGGTTTGGCATGATTTATTACGCCATTGTTTAGATAATAACAGTAGCAAGCCTTCTCAACGCTGGTTAAAGAAAGCCAATACTTTGATAGATACTATCGGTGTGGATGAATTTCGCCAGTGTTTATTAAGCTGGCTACCCTTGTTAAAATCAAAACGCTCTAAAGAACTTGACTATGACAAACTCAGCGAGCAATACAGCTATGGTGATCAATCTCATTTTATTAGCGAAAACAACACCCGTTTGTTGAAAGGATTGCTGTGGTTGAGCGTGCGTTTTGCGGATAATGACATGAGCCGTGAATTGCGTCATGTGGCTAACGCCATGTTTAAAAAGGTCTATGGCATCGGGATGCGCAATGCCAAAATTGCCAATGCGGCGGTGTATAGCTTGTCGCAAATGCCTGGAAACGTTGGATTAAAAGAAATCATCGTGTTGCGCACCGCGACTAAATATAATCCCGCGTTAGTCCACATCAATCGCGTCTTTAATAAACTGGCTGAAGCTCGCAATATCACGCCTGAAGAGCTAGAAACCTTGGCGGTACCGGATTATGGACTCACAGCACTCGGCACTTATCGCGCTCAACTCGGTGAGTATCAAGCGATTCTAAACTTAATCGCCGTGGGTAAAACACAATTGCTGTGGCAAAAAGGTGAAAAGCTACAAAAAACCGTGCCTGCGGCTATTAAACAAACACATGCGGATGACATCAAAAGCATTAAAGACTTGGCAAAAGATATTCAAGTGGGTTCTCGTGCTCATTCGCAACGCTTGGAGCAATTTTATTTACGCCAACAAAGCATTCCTATTTCTGACTGGTTAGAACAATATATTCATCATCGTTTAATCGGATTTTTAGCACGGCGCTTGATTTGGCGTATTAGTACGGGAAAACAACAAGAAGATGTGTTTTATCAAGAAGGTGTTTATCTCAATACGGAGGGACAACCTGTTGTTTTACCTGAACAGGGTGAGGTTACTTTATGGCATCCGAGTTTATCTTCCGCTGCTGAAGTCAAATATTGGCGTGATTGGTTGATTGAACAACAAATTACTCAACCTTTCAAACAAGCTTATCGTGAAATTTATCTTTTAACGGATGCTGAGAGAAATACTCGTGATCATAGTTTACGCTTTGCTAATCACATCCTTAAGCATCAACAGTTTCATGCTTTAGCGGTACAACGCGGATGGCAACAAACGGTGGGCGGCAGTTGGGATGGTGGGCAGGAAAATTCAGCCTATAAATCAATTCCAGCTTACAAAGTGGGGGTGAGCTTTGAAGCCGAAGGTTTAGATCAATACGATTACACCGATACGGGTATTTATGCTTGTGTGAGCACTTCAGAAGTACGTTTTTATCGAAATCATAAAGCCTTGTTGCTAGAAAAACTTGATCCTTTATTGTTTTCTGAAGTGATGCGGGATGTGGATTTATTTGTTGGGGTATCGAGTATCGGCAATGATCCCAACTGGGAAGCCCGTGAACGCAGAAGCGATGGGCCCAACTATTGGCAAAACAGCAGTTTTGGGCAATTATCTGAAATGGCTAAAACCCGTAAAGCGGTTTTAGAGGCTTTGATTCCTAAACTCAAAATTGCTCAACAAGTGCATCTTGAAGAACGTTTTCTAGTGGTCAAAGGTAAAGTGCGGACTTATAAAATTCATTTAGGTTCTAGCAATATTTTGATGGAGCCGAATGACAGTTATTTATGTATTGTTGAAGTGCGTGCTAAAGAGACAAATGTGATGTTGCCTTTTGAAGGGGATAGTATTCTGTCTTTAATTTTATCTAAAGCGATGTTGTTAGCCAATGACCATCGTATTAAAGACACGACCATTTTATCGCAAATTAACACACAGTGAGGTCATTATGAGTCAGCCTATGAAACTAGCTATTTTTGATAGTTCAATCACGCATACACAAAACACTCAACCTGTGATGTTTATGCTGTTTGATTACGAACAGGTCAGCGCTAAAGCACTGATTCGCCGCCGCGTGACTTATGAAGTAGAACAATTTCAGCAACGCCGCGAGATCATTAATACCTTAGTCCCTATAGAACCCCATAAAAAACCCTATACCAGCGAGGTGTTAGATAACATTAATGCTGAGCAGTATTGTCAACAAGCCATTGATGCTTTTCAGCAAGGACGGTTTTTTATTATTGTTGATCAAGAACAAATCACCGAACTTGAAGAAATGATTCGTTTGCGAGAACAGAGCAAGATTGAATTTTTTCGCTTAACACCTTTAGTGGGAGGCTAAGTAGTTCTTTTGTTTCTGAAGTGATATATCGCTAAAGTACATCATTTATAGGCTTTTGATAGAGCCAAACCCAGGACTGCCAGTCCTTGAAGGACTGGCAGTCTTAACAACTGATATAATTTTGCTATACAATGGATAATATTGCTTTAAGCAGTGTTATCCCTTTAAACTCAAATTTACAACGCGCCTGTTGAACCCGCTGTAATGATTTCTAACATCGCACCATTCACCGTAATCGCAATGCGGCGCAATTCATCGGGTAATGGAATGCTATTAATCAACATGTCCAGATTTAACATTAACAACCAATATTGATCCTTATCTTTATCATCTTGTACTAAAGCAATGCTACACGGCATATAAGCCGCATAAATAGGATTAAACGCCACCATTTTTACTGCATCTTCTGGGTTGCAGAATTGAAAAATCTCCAAACGTTTCGTTTCAACTCCGCGTGCGGAGACTTCCGCTGAAACATTTTGGTGTCCCACAATTTTCAAATTCAATTCCACGGCTTTAGAACGCATTGATTCAATCGCATCCTCTGGAGCTACGCCCTCTTGTAAAGACATTTTCAATACGGTTTGACCAATATCAAAAATCTCAATTAAAGGTGCGGAGGTTTTCTGTTTAGCTTCATCTTCAGACACCGCAGGGGCAGGTTTATCTTGAGCTGCATCAGGGGTTGAAGGTGCATGATTATCTGCAAAAGCCTGACTGCTGAGACACAGGCTCATCATCAAAAGTAGGCTAGAAAGTGGTTTAAGCATAAAGGTTGTCCTTAAAAGTAATGGGTTTTAGTGTTTAATCATCCAAAGTGGAGATAAACGCAAAAATATCATGAAGCTCTTTAGATGTATATTCATCAAAGGTTTCATCCTCATCATCATCCGCATGAATCCGGTGCTTAGATTGGAACATGCGTACTTGCTTCATTAAATATTCAGTATATTGTCCCGCCAAAGGAGGCCCATCTTTACGTGGTTTTCCTTGTGCTTGTGTGCCATGACAGGTTTTACAATCTTCTTTATAGAGTTGTTTACCCTTTTTAATATCCATGCCTGGGCGTGTAGGAATATTTAATGGTGCCACTTTATCTAAATCAATCTGCTCGATAAAAGCCGCTAAATCACGTAAATCTTTTTCAGGCATAGTATTAATACGCCCAACAATAGTCATCGGCGGGTTGTCTCTTTCTTTCGTTTTATAATCGAGCATTTGCTGATAAGTGATGTCCGCCGGATAGCCCGCTAACCGTGGATACAAACCGCCTGGAATGCCTTGCGACCAATAGCCATGACACAAAGCACACGTTTTATGTAAACGCGCACCATTGTCTAAATCTGCTGCTACATCCGTATCTGTTGCCAATAATGGGCTGCTTAACAGCCACAGACTCAACGCTAACCGAGTCCCCCTCATAGTCAAATCTCCTTATATATCATTGTTTAAGCTTCTAAGTGACGATGCCGTTGAAAAACACAAGTTGCCGTATAACGTCAGTGTTTCATCGGTTTCACACCGAATAGATGGTTACAAAAAAATGAATCACTTGAAACCGTGTTTGTTTTTAACAAGGGATAAAATAAGTTTATAACTTTTGTAATATTTGGTGTGAGGCAAAGGGTTTTTTGCGATGCTTTCATTAACAAAGCATAGAAAAAATCGCATATAGCAGACTTGCCCTGGTTTATGGAAGGCTATAAATATCTATGAACAACAAATGCTTAAGCAGCATTACTCCGCACCTGCCAATGATTTGTGTCTGTCACTTCAGATGATGTGTCTGGTGGATTTATTCGTCATCAGACCCTAAATGTTTTTGCTCATAAACCTCGTTCAGCATGGATAATTGATATTACGCACTGGGTTTACACAGTGTACGAAAAACGTGATGTTTTCGTTCACTTCGCGCTGTGTGCATAACGTCAGTGAATAAGTCTGTCAAAACAAATTCTTGTGTGACACAAATAATGCGATTGTGGAGAGCGCAAGTATTGGGCTTGTTGCAAGGGGGGACATGAGTATTCCCACGCAGAGCGCGTGGGAACGAGATAAAGATACTGACTTATTCCACCGTCACTGATTTAGCCAGATTACGTGGTTGATCCACATCGGTACCTTTGATCAATGCAACATGATAAGCGAGTAATTGTAGGGGAATGGTGTAAATCAAGGGGGAAATCATTTCATCCACTTCGCCTAATTCCATGACTTCTACATAATTTGAGGTTTTCATTAAAGCACGGTGGTTGGCAAATACGATCATTTGTCCACCTCGTGCTTCTACTTCTTGTAAATTTGATTTCAACTTTTCTTGCAAAGCATTATTGGGTGCAACAGCGATGACGGGCATCTCGGCATCGACTAATGCTAATGGCCCGTGCTTAAGTTCTCCGGCGGGATAGGCTTCGGCATGAATATAAGAAATTTCTTTTAATTTCAATGCGCCTTCTAAGGCAATCGGGTAATGCACGCCTCGGCCTAAAAATAGTGAATGTTGTTTGTCGGCAAAACGTTCGGCTAGGGCTTCAATAGGTTTATTGAGTTGCAGGGCTTGATGAATTTGTGCAGGTAGTTTTTGCAGGGCTTGTACGGCTCGGCGTTCGAGGGCTGCGTCCATGCCGTGTCGCCGCCCTAATACGAGGGTGAGCAGCATTAAAGCGATGAGTTGTGTGGTGAAGGCTTTGGTGGATGCGACACCGATTTCAGGGCCCGCACGGGTCATTAAGGCCATATCTGAGGCGCGTACTAACGCACTTTCGGGGGCGTTGCATAGGGTTAAGCTTGGGCCGAAACCCAGGCGCTGCGCTTCGTGTAGGGCGGCGAGGGTGTCGGCGGTTTCACCGGATTGGGAAATGGTGATCACTAATATGTCAGGTCTGGCGAGTACGTCGCGGTAGCGAAATTCGCTGGCGACTTCTACGGCACAGGGCACTTTGGCCCAGCTTTCTAGCCAATAACGGGCGACTAATCCGGCATGGTAACTGGTGCCACAGGCAATAATTTGTACGGCTTTGACTTTATCAAACAAGGCGCTGGCATTGGGTCCAAAGGCGCTTTCTAGCACTTGTGTGTCAGTAATGCGTCCTTCTAAGGTGTCGGTTGCTGCACGCGGTTGTTCAAAAATTTCTTTCAGCATGTAATGTCGATATTCACCACGCTCTACGGCATCTGCTTGCAATTCGCTGGTGTGTATGCGGCGTGTGACGGGCTGTCCGCTGGCATCGTAAATCTGTACATGTTCGCGGCTTAAATCGACGACATCACCCTCTTCTAAAAAAATCACTTGCTGTGTGACGGGCAGCAAAGCGGCGACATCTGAGGCTATGAAATGCTCACCAATGCCCACGCCTATGACTAAGGGGCTGCCGCGTCGTGCCGCCACTAGGCGACCGGGTTCGGCATCATAAATCACTCCTAACGCATAAGCGCCGTCTAAATCCGGTAAGGCGCTGCGCACGGCGCTTAATAAATCTTGACTGTCTTGTAAATAGTGGTGGATTTGATGCGCGATGGTTTCTGTGTCGGTTTCTGAGCTGTGGACAATGCCGTTATCACGTTGCTGGGCGCGTAATTGTTCGTGGTTTTCAATAATGCCATTGTGTACTAATGCGACACCTTCGCCTGCCATGTGCGGATGGGCATTGGATTCGCTGGGTTTGCCATGCGTCGCCCAGCGGGTATGCGCAATGCCTTGGTGGGCGCGAAGGGGTTGGGCTTGTAATGCGTCGCGCAAGCCTTGGACTTTGCCTTGTACGCGCAAACGCCGCACGCCGCCTTCGTTTAAGCGCACGGCTATCCCGGCTGAGTCATAGCCGCGATATTCTAAGCGTTTCAAGCCTTCTAATAGGATGGGAACAACATCGCGTTCTGCCACTGCTCCAACGATTCCACACATGCGTAGTGACCTCATAAGTATTTGAAAGTTAAGTTAAGAAGCTGTCTGACAAATATAAATCGACGGCGGTCTATTGGGGACTGAGCGCAACGCGGTCAAGACGGCATTTCCATGCAACAAGTCTAATAAAATGCTGTTGATGTACTAACGATAGGCAATACGCAGACTGACCAGCAGTAATATCAAGGAAATGATCGCCAGTGCGCCACCCCAAAACCAGTACGGAAAAAACAGATATTCAGCCATTTGCCCGGTATCTGAGGACATGGATCGTCCATCAATCGTGGCACTGTGCATAAACAAATAATCTAATTGTCGATAAACGCTGACACAAGCTTGCACGCCTAAAAATTGAATCGCAAAACTTTGCAACCAATGTGGTGCTTGCCAAGCCAAGAGTAAAATGCCAGCGCCCAAAGCGCTGACGGCGGTTAAACCAAAGCTGCTACGCACCCAGATCAAAGCGGAGATAAACAGCATGGCACTGAGCAACACTAAACAGGTGCGAGCCGTGCTGTGATAGCGCCCTGCCATGATGAAAATAGCCCCCGCAATGGCAGGCCCTAAAGGCCCGCTGGCTGCGACTATGGCTAAGCCTAAATCGCCAAACAATAAGCGCTGATAGCTATACATGGCGACCCCGGAACCATTGGGTAAGAGTTTGAGTTCTTGAAAGGATGCGCCGAGCAGCATGGCGCTTAAACCATGTGCCATTTCATGAAACCAGGTGGCGAGAATGGTGAAGGGATACAGAATGTAATTTCCCCAAGGGACTTGCCATAAACCAATAGTCAATAATGCAGATATCACCAACCAAATAAGACTCGCTCGATGAGAACGTGGAGAACCAACAATATTTTCTGTCATGGGCTAAAGTTCCTGGTTGAGATGACTATGGACAATACTTAAACAATCGCTTAAAGTTTTTATACTATATGCGTTGTAAGTGTTAAAGTTTTTTGTTTACGCTGTGCTTAATTCTTCCCCATTTTGATGCGGGAAGATGGGAGACTGTTTATGATGTGTGCGCACCCTTTCGCGCTGAATATACCTTCGCGTGTGCCTCGGTGGGGGCTGCTATGGTTGACGCTGATGTTATTGTCGGCCTGTGATTATCCACCCGTGATCAAATCACAACCTCAACAACCTTCACAACCCCTGTTGACACGCTTTGTTGGGCATCCCCCTCTAGCCCCTACCGCCTATACCGCACCGCAAACATCGATGGCGATGCAATCCATAAGCGGTACTGAACTACAACCCATCGAGATCGCTTTGCCCGAAGTAAGCGAAACGGAAAATACAATACTCACGCCGCAAGAACTAGAAGATCATCTTGAGACTTATCAACAAAAGCACACCGCTTCAGCGCTGAACTTATCCGATCAAAGCGAGGCTAAAGCGGCATCTTCTGACAACACCAGTAACAGCACTGGCATTGTTCATTTAGATTTAGGCCAACTGAGTGAAGATGGCAATGCTGAAAATGCTTTATCCACCGCTTCTGCCAGCGCTCCAGCGATAATGCCCGCCGAGCCTGAACCTGGCAATATTGATCTTGAGAATATCCAAGATTTACATCAAATTAGAATTCAATTAATGGCTGAAAGTCCTTAAAAAGAGACATCCGCCGATTAAAACTATCCCAACGGAGGTTTATTCATGCAATGCCGACATTTTACATCGCTTAAAGCACTGGGCATCCTCAGTGTCACCACATTATTGGGGGCTTGCGGGCCGATTTATGTGGCCGATATGAAATCCCCTATGACCGCTCAACCTTTGTTATCAGAAGCACAATGCCAATGCAATTTTACGCCTCTGAGCATGGCACAGCCGAAAACCAATTTACAAGCCGTGTATTTTGATACCGCACGCTCTAATTTACGTCCTGCGGCACAACGTAAGTTAGACGCTATCGCTAATACTATTCGGTTTAATAACCCCAGTTCTGTGATTATTGAGGGCAATGCGGATAGCCGTGGTAAAAACGGATATAACAAAGGCTTGGCTCAGCGTCGTGCAAAAGCAGTGCGTCAAGGGCTTTTATCTCGCGGCATTTCGGCTGATTTACTGGTGATTCAAAGCAATGGCGAAAATCGCCCCGTTATGCCCAACACTTCATCTCAGGGTTTGCAAATGAATCGCCGCGTCGATGTCACCTTACATTTGCGTTAAGTGAGGGCTTCTTCTCTCGTTCCCACGCGCCTTGCGTGGGTAGCCTAAGCACCGCCGTTTATGTTACAAGCACAGGCGCTTCACTCCTTATTGAAGCGCCTTTTTTAGTGGCAGACGATAACGAATGTTTAGCGGAGTGCTGATGAACAGCGAAGAACTGCAAACCATCCTGAACAAACTCCAAGCGGGCTATCAGATTTACCATCGTCACCAGGAGCAAGAACTTAACATTGAATATGTGGGTGAAGGAAGGTTTGTCGTGACGGAATCTGAGTTTATGGGCGAATGCCGCTCGCAGGATTTAAATGCAAAAGCGCTGAGCGCTTATTTGTTTGCCCGTTTTAGCAGCCTGACGGCTGTCGAACGCTTGTTGCAAGCTCATAAAAACGATGTATGACGCGCCTAGAACAAAAATCTACACTATCGAAACGAAGATTCAAACCCTCATCAAGTGAGTCAGGGTTTTACCTGCTCTTTGACTCCCGAAATGGTGGGCACGCCGTGGTGAATGCGTTTTCTTTTTCTCTCGTTCCCACGCGCTTTGCGTGGGAAGCCTAAGCACCGCACCTGCGGTGCGTCTAAAGACAACAACCACTTAGAGCAGAATTAGCCCTATTATCCCTCCTATGTCACTGATATTTATATGGGTAACTGATTGTGGCCTTACTTGCGGATCAAGGTTTGCAACCTTGACCCGAATATTTTGAGCATGTTTGGCGTTGATTGAAACGTTCGGGAGCAAGTTACAAACCTGCACCCGCGTGTTATTCCTCACAATAAAAACACTCAATATATTCTTTATGATGAAACCAATTTGTATTCAGCTCTTCTAATAAAGTATCACTATCAATTGGATATTCAATGTCAGTACAATCCCTTATTGTTTGTGCAAGCCAGCTTCTTGTTCCTGGTTTATTTATTTCAAAAAACAAAGATTCAGAAAACGATAGAGTTAATTCATTCCAATGTGAGGCAAATTCTCTCATGGGTGGAACTTCTGTAAAATTATAGCCACTTATATATCCGTGCCTAAACCATACATCTTTTGAACGTAAAAAATCACGATTTAACTGTTTATGAAATTGTTCTCTGTATTTATCAATATTCAGATATCCATCTTTATAATGAAAATATTCACTAGCATTTGATGTTGATTTATTTATCACCTTGATTTTTTCTATAAATTTGTTGCACCAGTCATCTCTTTGGGTTCTATTTGCTTTAGAAATAATATCTATTTCATTTTTTCGTTTAGCATAATTATTTTTATGAAAATTTTTGTTGTTTTTTTTAAAACAACCTTCAGATGTCCATAAACCGTAAACAGTATCTATAAAATACCGAGATTTCCATGTTGATGTAAAATCATCATCAATCTTAAAGTCTTCCATATCATTATCATCATGCCTTAAATAATCATATGCGATAGTTGTTTGTTGATTAATGTCAATGTTATTTTTAACTAATGCCTCCGATAACTCATCTTTAGGTACCATCTTACTTTTAAGAGTCAGCCTTAAATGCCTAAAGCTAGAATCGTTAGGGAATGGGTGACACAGCCTACCTTTTTGAATCCAAAAATCAAAACTACTAATATCTGGGTTATATTGTGTAATGCTTGGCAACTTAATAAATACTCCATTATCTAAATCTAGTTGGATACCATGCACCTGATCTGAACCATCTCTAAGATTTCTAAAGTATTCAAGCAATAAGTTTTTTTGTTCCGCATTTATTTTCGACAAGTTCATCCAACTAAATACTTCTGCATTACGTCTAAATCCCCCGTCAGTTGCATTACAGGAACCCCATAAAAATAACCGTCTGTACTTATTTGTTACTTCATTTTTCCAGTGAAATAAATAGCATTTTGCATGCACTATCCCCTCACAATGGGTTAAATTAACCCTTTCAATCTGACTTGCATAATTATTTGTTATATTCTCAATAGTCATAGACGAACAAGACGCATCCGTTGTAATCGTAATTTTCTTGGGCTCTAGGGTAGTAAGTTTATCAATAAACTGTTCAGATATATAAGGCGAAAGAATATCTACCCTTTCTAGCAGGTATTGATTTTTATTTTTCACCTTATTAAGACAACTATCCCTTAATTTTTTCAATTCCATAATATTTCATCCTTTCTCAAGTTCTTGCTACTTTCTACTTTAATTTGAAAAACTAATCTCTAGTTACCGCATAACATTTCATTAAAAACCTGAAAACCTAATTGTATAACAGCTTGGATAGTATGTTATA